>QIFI01000045.1 GCA_003229735.1 Candidatus Anderseniibacteriota bacterium
GCAAAGCCTTGGCGAAGTGGGGTCTGCCTCCGGTTGGCGGCACTACGTCCATCATATGTTAATTGTAAACCTAAACTCCTTACCGCGAAACTCGTTAATGCATTGAGTCAGAACAAATTGACCTAAACAGCAAACCAGCTTAAACCATTCTAAAGGCATTCTAAAGGATTATCCTTTAGAATGTAAGCATATCGATTCTAATAACTATATATTGCGTATAGTCATTTACACAGCTCCAACATCTACCCAACACTTCTATCCTCTCACTACCCCTTCATAAATCCGTAAAGTCTCTCTAGCACAATCCTGCCAATTAAATCTCTTAGCTCGCTCTTTGCCTGACTGAATCAACCCCTGCCGATATTCCTCATCGCTTAATATCTTCTCCAAACCATCCACTATACTACTCACCCGTTCGGGATTAACCAATACTGCCGCCCCATCAACTACTTCCGGCAAACTGGACACATTTGACGTCAGCACTGGGCAACCCGCCGCCATGGCTTCAATGACCGGCAGGCCAAATCCCTCATATAAACTGGGAAATAATAAACACTTGGCTTCCGCGTACAAAGCCGGCAATAGCTCATCGGCCACTTGTCCCAGATACACCATCTTATCTTCACCCAAACTTATCTTTTTAACTATCCCCGCCACATCCACATAACCTTTTTTAGCCCGACCCGTCATCGCCATCTTGAGCCGGGGACGATTGGCCGCCGCATCCTTAAAAGCCTCCAGACTTCTTCTTAAATTCTTGTGCCCCATCCACACTCCTACATACAGCACATAATCCTCTTGAGATCCTACTAACATCCTGGCCTTCCGCCGCATTTCCTGATCAATCTCCCTCAAAAAAATCTCGTCCACGCCTTCGTGAATCACCTGTTGTTCTCCCTTGATGTTTATTGGCAGATCATTCAAGTCATGCCGGGTAGTCTCCGACACACATATCACCCCCCTGGCTCTCTCTACCGCTTTAGCAAACACCAGCTCATAAGCCATTTGTCTCAACCACCCCTGCCCAGTTTGCCCGGGAAAAATAAACCTGGTTATATCATGAATCGTCACCACATAAGGCCGGCCAAACATTAGCGGCACATTGAAATGAGTAAAATGCCATAGATCAGCCTCCACACCCGCCAACTGCCCGGGCAATTTCACTTGCTCCGCCCACGAATAATACGAACCATCCACTTTTCTTATAGTCATCTGCCCCGCCTTAATCTCATCCCTGAAATATCTTCGCACCTCCCCTTCATCCTTCTCTCCCGCAATTCCAATCACCCGAAGTTTCTCATCTAACCTCATCATCTCCTTCACCACGTTCCGCAAATACCGGCCCACCCCCGCCCAGCTCCAGGCCCTCATATCAATTGCCACTTTCATATCTATAAATGTAACGCATTCTATTATTTACGAGTGAAGTCCTTACCTATATATATCCAAACATAACCTTACCGAACCCTCTCCAACACTTCCAACAAACTTCTGGCCGCCTCATCCCAATCAAATCTTATCCTTATCTCCTCTTTTACTTCCGCCGTAATCACCGGCGGATTTTTTATAACTTCCTCCATCACTAAAGCCAGCTCCGTCACATCATAAGGATTAACCATCACTGACCACTCCCCCACCACCTCCGGCAAAGAAGAATTATTAGACGTTACCACCGGCGTACCCGCCAATAATGCCTCCAGCGGCGGGAACCCAAACCCCTCATAAAAACTTGGATACACAAACAGATCCGCCTGCCGATAAAGCCATCGCTTCTCTTCTTCATCCACAAATCCAATCCGATGAATTCTCTGCTTATGCCTGGATCTGGCAATAGCTTCATCCGCCTCTCCCTCCAGCCATCCGCTGGTTCCCGCGATAACTAAATCATGAGGAATATGATCAGCCATCACCGACCAGGCCTCCACCAACCCCACTACATTCTTCCTCGGCTCAAGTGTCCCCAAAAATAAAATAAACTTTTCAGGAAGATTCGCCAGCCGCGGGTGGCGCTGTGGAAATGATTCCAGGCCCGAGGGAATTCCGTGGGGCCCCACCTTTGGTGGGGAAACCGAAACTGTTCGCCGGGCCGACAGTGGCGCCACAGCGACAGGACCCGCGGCTTGTATCACAGCTCGCAAATCAACCCCCGAATATATTACCGACACTCGAGTCTCCTCCACCCCGTATATATTCACCACATCATCCGCCGTGGCCCTCGACACCGCTATCACATGATCCGCGTTCTGCACCAGATACCTGCTCTTCACCAGCTTGTGCCAGATCCGTTTCCACCGGGAATAAAATTCCGGAAATAATTCATATGATAAATCATGCACCGTCACCACATAAGGAACATTTGGTGACAACGGCAATAATCTGCCATTCGGCACAAAAAAAACGTCCGCCTCCACCCACTTATCCCACTTGGGCCAATTAAAAATAAACTGCGTCAGATTAAACAATTTATTCGGGTATCCAAACGAACGCGCTTCCGCTCCCTCAATCATTGGCACGTGAGCGTCTTTCCAGGAATTATAAAACAACTGATACTCATGCTCCGGCGCCACCCGAATTAACGCCTTGATTATCTGTATCGTATATTCCTCCACTCCACTATGCCGACCCCCCATCAGCGATCGAACATCAATAGCAATCTTCATATCATTTAATCCCTTCTCCTTTGGATAGGGAGAAGACGAGGATGAGGGTCGATAAAGCTAATAACATCCCTCACCCAGCCCTCTCCTCTCAAGGCCTGCCCGCCGAACTGGCGGGGAAGAGAGACCCTTAAACACTCTTTCAGATATTTGAAATCCGTCGCCATTTTGTCATTTGGATTTTGAATTTGATTTGCGACGGCCACAGCCTAGTCCCGCCGTAGCGGGGACATTTGGATTTTGTAATTTGACATTACTAACACTCATGCTCTCCCTCAACAACACCGCGTTCACGGCCAACAAAAATACAAATACAAATACTGCCCCTACTATCACCCTGGTCTCCAGCCTGCTAACCCCCTGCCATGGCACAGTCCCCACTACCGCGAATCTTAAAGCCGGAATCCCTTCAGCATGATACTGCTCCACGTTCTCTTCCATCACCGCCTGCAATGCCTGGGCAATCGCCATCGCCTTATTCTTGTCCGCGTGTCGAACCGTCACCCCAATCAATTGCGGCGCCATCTTCTCCGCCAAAATGCCCTGGCTAATCTGTCTGGCGCTCCGCCCTGGTAATTCCACGCCCGCCCTTTCATATGCTCGAACCACCACTTCCGGCCGCGTAGTCCAGGCCGCCAAAGTGGTGGTAAATAGATCAGTCGCCTGCAAAGCATAATACCCATCAAACTGAAAATCATCCTTAACCTGCTGTTCCTTCAAAGAAATTAAATACGAAAAATACACTTCATACGTTTCTCCTCGCCACGCCACCACCCCATAAGCCGCCACCGCCGCCACCACGCTCACCAGCAAAATCTCCAGCCATCGTCTTTTAACCGCCAGCCAATACCCGAACCAATTATTCACATTATCTTCTATATTCATACAGCCACTCATCATACCAACCCCACCCAAAAACCTCCACTCACTATACTAAATCAAGCACAGACGCGACGGGCTCAATCCCCTCTCCCACATGAAAATTACTCCCAGGCCCAACGGGTAACGCTATGAATACCCTCTAAACCGCCCAGCTAGATAACAATTTAGCAATTAAACCATTTAGCAATTAGCGCATTGTTTAGAAATTATAACATTGAAAATTGAATAAAAATTAGAAATTAGAAATTTTCAAAAGCCTCCACGCGGATCATGCCCAATGGAGAACCTTATTCTCCCACTCCCTCTGCACCACTTCGTCAATCGCCTCCATAAACGCGCTTCTTCTATACCTTAAAGCATGTTCCCTAATCACCTTCGCCGGCCATCGCCGACTCTCTAATTCTCCCAAAGCCGCTATCAACGATTCCGCCGATTGCTGATCAAAAAATACTCCTGTCTCCCCCTCCCTCACCGTTTCCAAAGCCCCGCCCGCCCGGAAAGCCACCGTCGGCTTACCGCTGGCCGCCGCTTCCAGAGGCGTAATGCCAAAATCCTCTTCCTGCGGGAACAATAAAGCCCTGGCTCCCTGATAAAGTTTCGGCAATTTCTCATCCGCCACAAAACCTAAAAATTCCGTCCATTTTCCGGCTTGCCGTCTCAATAACTCCTCCTCCGGACCAGTCCCCACGATTTTCAATTTCCTCCCCATTTTCTCACTAACTTGAATCGCCAACTCAATCCGCTTATAAGGCACCAGCCTGGACACAATCAGATAATAATCATCATGATCCTGCCTCACCGAAAAAGCCTCCACATCCACCGGCGGGGGAATCACCCGCGCCTGCCGATGATAATACTTGGCAATTCTCCTGGCCACATATTCCGATAAAGTTAAATACACATCCGCCCTTTGCGCCGCCGCGTAATCCCACATTCTTAAATACGACAAAGCCGCCGGCGCCAGACCGCGCATCATCCCGCGCGGCGAAAACTCTCTCACATATCTATGGCTGTCATCCCAGGCATACCTGGTCGGCGTAAAGCAATAAGTTATATGCAGTGTACCCGGCGCCGTTATCACCCCTTTGCTAAAACTATGGCTGGCCGACAACACCACGTCATATTGCCGCAAATCAAATTGCTCTACCGCCAGCGGCATCAACGCTAATGGGTAATATCTATGGGCCCGCCTGGCCCCCGGAATCTTTTGCAGCCAGGAAGTCCGCAGCCGGCTTTCGTCAAACCGCTTCTCCATCCGCTCCTTATCATAAACCAGCGTATACACCGGCGCGTTAGGATACAAATCCATCAAGGCATTTAGCACTCTTTCCGCCCCCCCAAAATGAGTCAAATAATCATGAATTAAAGCTACTCGCATCAATGAAGAGTAAATCCTCCCACCTAATCAGTAAAATATAAACTAGCCCTTCTTTTCTATATTAATTACCAGTTACTAATTACTGATTACTAGTTACTGATTATTATCCTGCCGCCGCAGGCTAAACCGCGTTCCTATCCGTAAATAAAATTCTAAGCGTCTTGATCAGCAAAATCGCATCCAGCCACAGCGACCAATCCTCTATATACCCGATGTCCAGCTTTACTTCCTGCTCAAAATGCAAACCCGCGTTCCCGTTCACTTGCGCCATCCCGCTCATCCCCGGCTTAATGGTAAACAGCCGCCGATGATACTTGGTATATTTAACCACCTCGCTGGGCAAATGCGGCCGCGGCCCGATCAAACTCATCTCTCCTTTCAACACATTGATCAATTGCGGTAATTCATCAATCCTGGTTTTCCTAAGTATTTTTCCCACCCTGGTAATTCTGGGATCGTCCTTCATCTTAAATAGCGGCCCCCCATTTCTCTCATTATTATTCGCTCGCAATTCATCCTCATACTTTTTGGCCTTCTCTCCCCCATATCTGCTTCCCGTGCAATACTCACAGCACATACTGCGAAACTTTATAATCTCAAATTTCTTCATCTTCCTCCCGATTCTCGTCTGCTTAAAGAATACCGGTCCCCGACTATCCCAAATAATAATCAGCGCCGTCACCAGCAGTAAAGGAGACAGTATAATCAGCCCCAATACCGACCCCAGCACATCTATCACTCGCTTGGCCACCCGACCCCATCCATCCAGCGGGGTCCGCATCAATTCCATCATCGGCACTCCGGCCACCTGCTGGAATTTTATATTAGCCGCGTATGTCTCATAAATATCCGGAATATATTTATAATCAATCTTATACCGATCACAAAAATCCAACAGCGCCAGATTATCCTCCTCCGGCAATGTCGGATCTGTCTTAATCACTTCATCAATCCCCCGCTTCTTATATATATTCTCCAGCTCCGCCATATCCACCGATTCCGGAGCCGCCACCACCACATACCCCAGCTTCACTTTCTGCCTGAACAAATGTTTCAACTGATCAGCAAACCGCCCGTTCCCCACCAGCACCACCTTATGCACTCCATATCCCCGCTTCAGCGCCGCCACCTGCACCCGTCTCACCAGCCATCTGCCCAAAGTCACCAGCACCAGGGCAATCCCATACCCGCTAAGCAAAATGAATCGGGATTGAAATAATTCCGCTAGTAAAAACACATATATAATCACCGCCATCACGCCCATCGACACTCCGGAAAAAATCCTCGTCACCTCATCAACTAATTTTCTGGTTACATCCATCCGATACAAACCCTGCAGGGCAAATATTCCCACAATCAGCGTCGACACAATTGCCACCAATTGCATATAGCCGACCAGCCGCAATTCCTGCTCAAACAATGCCGGTCTTATACTCTGCACATAATCACTGGTTCTCACCATATAAGCCAGCGCCCCGCTAATCAACAGCGCCGCGAAATCAATCGGCACCCTAATCGCCCCGAATATTAGCTCGGATTTTTTCATACACCAGAGACATTAACCATCAAACGCCCACCGTACGACCATACATCTCTTTTGTCAATACAATATGACATCTATCATCTACTCTACCCCCATCAGGTGAGCCATCACAAGCCCAGTATTTTTTGCTACATTAAGCCTATACTAAACATACGTAACTAAAACTCATTTTACATATCATCCCCTCCGTGATACTATTCCCTACTCGTGCCGTTACACATTAGTAATCTTTGAATTACTTTTGGAATTGGAAATTAATGTGTAACGGTACTCGTTCCTTACAACCTCTTCCTTTTCTAATAGGAGAAAAATCATGGCCAATCAAGAGCACGCTAATATAGCTCGCCAAGGCGCCCCGGTAATTCAACAATGGCGAAAACAAAACCCGGGACAAACTCTGGATCTAGATGGAGCCGATCTCACTGAAACTTATCTCAACGGAAGTAATTTTTTCAATACCAACATCTCTCATGCCGACCTCTCCCATGCTGACCTTACAGATGCTAATTTTCACGGGGCTTCTCTCAATCGTACTTGCCTGTGCGGAACCAATCTCGCTGGAACTACCCTCACTAGATGCCTTCTCTTTCAAGCCAATTTGTCTCAAGCTAATCTCACTAGAGCTTACCTTGCCGGAGCTGACCTAACCGGAGCCATCCTCACTCCCACCAGTATGGATCTTTACGCCGCCAAATCTCTAGTACCCTTCCGTACAATAAACCGCCGCACCCGAGATCTGATCGTCGCCGCCCTCGACACCATCACCGTCGACGACTAACAACACATATCATCCGCCGCCCAACCAAACAATCAACCAAACCCAGCTCACAATCGGTGAGCTTTTTTCTACCACCGCTCACCCCTAACCATTTTCCACCTCCTAGGTGGAAAATGGTTAAACAAAGCTTTCGGGTATTTAGCTTAAGACGATATTGCGTAAACGAGCCGCGAGATCCACTTTGCGTTAGCAAAGTTAGCTCGCGGTGAGTGAGCTGTCGTCTTAAGCTAAATACCCGAAAGCTTTGATAAAATATCCTGCAATAGTCTTTTCGATAATTTTTTTGACTAATTCCAATATTTCTGTATAATAACAACCGAGATGGGTGAATGGTTGAGCAAGGCTCTCAAACGCCTTGTTAGGAAAGTCCGGACACCCTTTTGTTCATACAAAAGTCCAGGGTGACAGGTAACACCTGCCGTCCAGCAAATATTCTCTGAATAAAGCTGGATAGGGATCTGAACAGATTACAAAGACAAAACACATGTGATGTCTTTTAGTCTTAGTAAGACGAAGAGTGCAACAGAAACATACTACCTGCGCCTCATTCATTTACATGACCACATACGAACACGAACGGGTGGCACGATGGAAAGGATTCCAGCCCGAAGGCCTCCTCAGAGGTCATGCCCGGTGGTAGGGAATTCCGTGGGGCCCCACCTTTGGTGGGGAAACCGGAACTGTACGCAGGGCCTGGAAGGGAGCCATCGTGACAGGACCCGTTCATATAAATCATGTCAATGAATGAGGCACAGGAAAAGGTGAAATCGTGAGGTAAGAGCTCACGCGCGGGTGTGGCAACACACCCGCGGGGCAAACCCCACCCGGTGCAATTCCAAGCAGAACCCTCTTTGGGTTCAGGTAGGAAGCAAAACCTCGCTCATTCCCATGAGCGGGCCCGAGGCTTATTGCGAAGTAAGCCCCAGATAGATAACCATTTTCAATGACAGAATCCGGCTTACAGCCCATCTCTATAAAAAATCCGATTACACATCGGATTTTTTCTAATCAAACAAATTATTTCGATTTATCCAGCGCTCGATTAACCAACCAATCCGCTCTCTTATTCTTCCCTCTCTTCACATGCTTAAAACTCACTTGCTCAAACCCGGCCAAAACCTCTTCCACCTCTGTAAAAAGTGGTTTCAACTTTACATCCTTCACCCGATATTCCCCCTTTATCTGCTTAACAATTAGCTCGCTATCCATAAACACCTTCAACTCTGCTACTTTTTCTCTTCTGGCTCGTTTCAACCCAGCCACCAGGGCCTGATACTCCGCCTGATTATTTGTCGCCTTTCCAATGCACTCTCCTTTTTCGATAACCTCGTGCCCCTCAATCTTAAGCACATACCCAATCCCGGCCGGCCCCGGATTGCCTCTCGATCCCCCATCGGTGTAAAGTATCGCGTGTTTATCCATTGAAAATTAATTAATTAAAAATTGTAAATTAAAAATTATTCCGCCACTATTCTTACTCCCCCACTTTCCACAATATCCCTAACATTCAATTGCAAATCCCTCCTCCCCATATACTCATTAACCTCTAACTGGAACAAGACATCAACCTTTGATCCCGATTTCAATTTCTGCTCCTCCAGCCTCTCGGTTAATCCGAATCCAATTCCCCCTAGCTCATCATCTCGATTCAGAAAAGTCAGCTTACCATGATCCCCCGTTTTTCCCACCCCCCGCCAGGCCAAGAGCGACATTCTCCTGACCACAAAAACTGGTGGTTCATTTTTCTCGCCAAAAGGAGCCAAAGTCTCAATAAACTCCTGTAGGGGCCAGTCCAGCAGTTCCGTATCAACTTCATAATCGGCCCACACAATTTCCTCTTTCGCCGCCTCGAGCACCTTCCCTGCTGACATCATTAGAGCCTGCTTTAACTCCTCAATATTTTGCGGTAAAGCCGTAAAACCGGCCGCCCCGGCATGCCCGCCAAATTTCACTAAGTACTGCTTATTCTCCGCCAACAGATCAACCACATTAATTCCCGCCGGCGCCCGGGCCGAACCCACTGCTCCTTCCGCGCTGGACCCCACCACAAAAGCCGGCTTGTCAAACTTATTACTCATCTTATTTGCCACCAACCCCACCACTCCCGGCGCCCAATCCTCATTATAAGCAAACACAATTGGTGTATCATTGTCTCCCACTTGTGCCAGGACTTCAGATTGGATACCCTGGCTCACCACTCGCCGCTGATTATTTATCCGTTTTAACTCCCCTGCCAATCCAATAGCCTCTTCTTCCGTTTCCGCCATCAGTAAATCAAAAGCCATTTGCGGATGCTTCATCCGGCCAGCCGCATTTAACAACGGGGCTATCCTAAAACTAATAAACTCCGTGGAAACAGATTGCCCATCCAGCAGTACTCGCAAACCCGGCCGCCTGCTCCGCTCTAAAATTTTCAACCCGAAATATACTAAGGCCCTATTCTCGCCAACCAACGGCATAATATCCGCCACTGTCCCCAGACATGCTAAATCAAGCAGCCATTTCTCCGCCTCTAAAGCATCAGCCATCTGACATCTTTTATCTCTAAATAAAGCCTGGCTCACTTTCCACGCCACCCCAGCTCCGCTCAATAAAGCAAAAGGATATCCCTTCAGCATAGGATGCACTATGGCCACCGCCTCCGGCCATTCATCCGGCACCGTATGATGATCGGTCACCACCACATCAATTCCCTGGTCCTTAAGCCGCTTAACTTCCCCGGCTCCGCTAATTCCACAATCAACCGTCACCAGCAATTGCATCTCTGCCGCCAAGGATTTAAGCACTTCCATATTCAATCCGTACCCCTGCGCCATCCGGTCCGGTAAAAAAGGCACCACCTGCCCCCCCAGTTTTCTAATCGCTTCCACCATAATAGCCGTACTGGTTACCCCATCCACGTCATAATCTCCATACACCACTATCTGCTCTGCCCGTTCAATTGCCTGATAAATTCTATTCACCGCTGTCTTCATATCATGCATCAGATAAGGATCATGAATATCCCGCTCATAGATCGGGCGCAGTTCATCCATTTTTTCAGGCACTTTAAACCCGCGTTGCTTTAACAACCCCCGCTTCAATATCTCCAATGACCCCACTGAACCACCGTTTCCCCTAATCTTCCAAATCCGGTCCATCCCTATAACGAAACCTTGGGCCCCTTAGCATGATTGGCTATCACCTGGCGGTCGGTATTAGTATGCTTAATAAATTTTCGGAGCAGGGAAATTACCGCCGCGTATTGGGTAATCAAACTGGACAAGTCCCGCCTCACCTCATCATTTTGCTGTAACACATGAATTAGGCGCAGCCAATAATCGGATTCAATTGCCCTAAACCTGGCCTCCTTAATATGCTTATCAAATTCCCCGGCCGTCTCGGCCGCGTTAGCCCGCACTAAATGTGCTCCCACCCCCGTCGCCGCTCTCACTAATTCTTCCTGCACTACCCTATGGCCCTTCGATTCTCCCATCACGTCCACCAAGCTCACCACATCTTGAGTCACCTGAAATACCCGGTCCCAAAGCTCCGCCTGCTTCCGCTCCCACATTACATTTTTATCTTCCGCCATTTCTTCATTATAACACAGCCCGGTCCTCGTCCCCACCTATAGTATTCCGCCCACTGATCAATATATCCCCTCTCCTCACCGGGGAGAGAGGATAGGGTGAGGGGCATCACCGTCGCGCCATTGGTCATTGGGAATTGGTCATTATCCGTAACCGTCACTCCCTTCTCCCCTCTGGGAGAAGGCCAGGATGAGGGGCGCGCCGTCGCCTTTAATCATTTGAACTTTGGATTTGATTTGACATTTGGATTTTGATATTTAGATTTCACCAGTGGTCATTGGGAATTGGGAATGATCATTCCCGAAACCCGCTTCCTCCTGCCTATGAATAGGAAAAAGCAGTTACTAGGCGCGAGATCTTATCTTCTCCAAAAACCTCTGCAGATCATGTGACAAATTTTCACCCACATCATCCTCAATCATCAGCAGTCGATTATATTTAGCTGTCCGATCCGATCTGGAAGGCGCTCCCATTTTTACTTGACCCGCGGATACAGCCACGCTCAAATCCGCGATAAAAGCATCCTCTGTCTCACCAGATCGGTGTGAAATAACTATATTCTGGCCGGAATCTCGAGCTGCCCTGATGGCCGCCAATGTTTCCGTTAGTGTCCCCACCTGATTAAGCTTAATTAGTACCGCGTTAGCCGCTTTCTTTCTCGCCCCCTCCTCTATCCTAACTGTATTCGTAGCATATAAATCATCACCCACAATCTGAATCAACCTTCCCATCTTCTTAAACCCCGTCACCCAATGATCCCATTTATCCTCCGCGAATGGATCCTCTATGGAAATCAGCGGATACTGCTTCTGCCATGATTGATACCTAAAAGCTAAATCTTGAGCCGACAAACTTTCTCCATCCAACTCATATCGATCAGCTTCCTGGTTATAGAATTCCGAGGCCGCCGCGTCTATACCCAGCCACGCGTCCACCCCCGGCACATACCCCGCTTTTTTCATGGCCTGAATCAGATAATTAAACACCAGCTCGCTTTTATCCAGCCGGGGCGCGAATCCTCCCTCTAAACCCACCTCTAAAGGATAACCATCAGCCGCCAGCCCCTCGGCCAATTGATGATATATTTCTACCCCCATTCTTAGCGCCTCCGAAAAACTTGGTGACCCCATTGGCAGCACCTGAAATTCCTGAATCGACAAGTTATTGCTGGCATGTTTACCGCCATTAATTAAATTCATCTGCGGCACCGGCATCACCGGATCCGCTCCCGCCCACATTTTCTCCAGATATTTATACAAATATATCCCTCCGGCCGCCGCCTCGGCTCTGGCCACTGCCATCGATACCGCTAAAATCGCATTGGCTCCCAATTTGGATTTATTTGGCGTGCCATCCATCTCCAGCATCAAGTTATCTATCTTGCTCTGATTGGCGGTATTTTGCCCCACTAATCCTTCTCTAATTACTCCATTCACGTAGCCCACCGCTTTCAATACTCCCTGGCCATCAAATCTACTTTCGTCTCCATCCCTTAATTCCCGCGCCTCATGAATGCCTGTTGACGTGCCTGCCGGCACTTTGGCCAGCCCCACCCCGGACCCGGCCACCACCACCGCCTCCACTGTCGGCACTCCTCTGGAATCCAATATCTCCCTCCCGATAATTCGCTCAATTTTAGGCATCGTTACAAAATAACTTACTAAGATTACATTCAAGCTGTGTCCAGATATGGCTTTTCTGATTGAGATAAATATGAGCTGTAGTATAACTACAGTGAGTGTTTATTGATTGAGGAAAAGTCATAGATGGATATAGATTGGGTGTAAGATTGGTAAGTTATTTTGGAACGGTGCCTTAGGCATTACTTTCCTCTTTTTTTCTTATTGGTGTCAGCCCCGGCATCGGACTACCTTCCAAAAAGGCTACCATCGCCCCGCCGCCCACCGACACGTGATCAAACTTTTTTCTTAGCTTATACATTTCCAATACATGTACCGTCTCGCCGCCGCCCACCACCTTAAACGATTCCAGTTCCGCCAACCCAAACGCCAGCGACCTGGTTCCCTCCGAATACGCCGGCACTTCAAACATCCCAATTGGTCCATTCCACATAATAGTTTTTGCCTGCCGGCTTATATCTAAAAATTCCTTAACTGTAACCGGCCCCACGTCCCACACTCCTACCGCCGACGACAAGGCCGTATCCACGCTTACTACTTCCCGGCCGGTGGCCGATCCATCCAGAGATCCAATCACTAAATCCCTGGGAACAACAATTTTGTCTCCCGCCTCCTCCCATAATTCCTTAGCCACCTGCATATCTTCATAAGTAAAACTTTCTCTAGGCGCCTTTCCCTGATTAGCCAAAAACATATTGGCCAATACTCCGCCCACGCATAAAGAGTCCACCTGCTTGACCAGCTTTCGCAGTAAGTTCACTTTGGTATGCACTTTAGCCCCGCTTACTATGGCCACATATGGCCGCTCCGGCTCTTTCTTTAACTTCGAAAGCACTTCATACTCTTCCACCGTCCTTCGGCCCGCGCAGGCCGTCATCAATCTCGGCACTTTAGACATCGATGTATGATCCCGATGAGACACGCTAAAAGCCTCATTTACATAAGCATCCCCTAAATCCGCCAGCTCCCCCGCTAATTTATCACTCCCTGCCGTCTCTCTTTCATCCGCTCGTAGATTCGGCAGCATAGCCACGCTTCCTTTCTCCATCCCATCAATAGCAGCTTTAACCGTATCCCCGGTCAACTGATCAATTAACCTCACATCCTCCTTTATCAAATCTTCTAATCTTCTATGAATTGGACCTAAGCTAAAATCCCCCTCACCCGCCGACGGCCTGCCCAAATGAGTCATTAAAATCACTTTGCACCGCCTCCGCTGTAATTCTTCAATGGTTGACATGGCCATCTCGATCCGATAATCCTCATCTTCATCTACTTTATTATTCTCACCCACCGCCACATTGAAATCCACCCGCACCAGCACGGCCTTTCCATCCAATGGCACCTCGTCCATAGTCACCAAATCCTGACTCTTTTTCTTCTTCCCGCCTAATCCAAACATATAATCATCATACTCGACTAATCATCCAATCCACAATATAAAACACCCGGTTCCGAACATTTTATCATTTAGACATTTAGTATTAATGCGACGCGCCTCAGCGCTAGTCCCGCCGCGGCGGCGAAAATTATCCAGCCTTGTTGCTTCCCCATCACATCAATTACCCAACAACTGCCCCAAAGTGATTACCTGTTCCACCAATCTATTGCTATATCCCCACTCGTTATCATACCAGGCCATCACCTTTACTAAATCTTCATCCACCACTCGTGTCATCTCTAAATCCACAATCGCCGATCTGGGATCCCCAATAAAATCACTCGATACCACCGGCTCGCTAGTTGCGCCCAGCACCCCTTGATATTTTTCCTGCTCCGCCGCGTCCTCAAACGCCGCGTTTACTTCCTCTACTGTCACCTTCTTCTTTAACAACATCACAAAATCAGCAATTGACACCACCGGTATAGGTATTCTTAAAGCCACCCCATCAAATTTACCGGCCAGCTTGGGATATGCTTTAGTCGTCGCGATGGCCGCCCCGGTCGAAGACGGAATCATGTTAACCGCCGCCGCCCGGCCCCGCCGTAAATCTTTTTTAGTGGGCCCATCCACCAGATTTTGCGTGGCTGTATAACCATGTGCCGTCGTCAAAAGCGCTTTCTTTACCCCAAACACCTCATCCATCATTGACATCACCGGCCCGGCATTATTAGTCGTGCACGAAGCATTAGACACCACTTGCTGACCTTTCAGCTTATCATCGTTAACCCCTTTTACCACCGTCAGCATTTCCTCGCTCTTGGTCGGTGCCGACACTATCACCCCTTTCGCCCCGGCCTTAATGTGCAGCTTGGCATCTTCAATCTTAGTAAACCTTCCGGTAGATTCAATCACCACGTCTACTCCTAAATCACCCCACGGCAACTTGGCCGGCTCCGCTTCCCCCAACACCTTGATTTCCTGATTTCCCACCCTCAATATCCCTTCACCCACTTCCACTTCCTGCCCATACCGCCCATACACTGTGTCATATCTTAATAAATAAGCCAGATTTTCCACCTCTCCCAGATCATTTATCGCCGCTACTTCTGCTTCTTCACCATGCTCCATAGCGATCTTAAAAGCCGACCGCCCAATTCTACCGAAACCATTAATGCCGATTCTAACCATATATCAATTTATCCATTTAACCATTCAAAGTTTTGCCAACTCACTCGGTCTTATACTAGCATTATTTTCTATCATCTCTTCTATCTTGTCTGGTGTCAACAAACCTTCTCTGGCCCCAATAAACTGCACCACTGAAGTTGAGTTGGCATTTCCCCATAACATCGCCTCTTCCACTGACTTGCCTAGTATTATCGCCCCCATAAACCCCGATCCAAAAGCATCTCCGGTGCCCGTCCGCTCCACGGCCGGCCCTTCAAATATTTCCAGATGCCAAACCGTTTTACTGTCAGATACATACACTCCATCCGGTCCGTCCGTCAATATCATCATCTTTACTCCCAAATCGTGAAAACCCTTCACTAAATCCACTATTTCATCAGTGTCAACACCCAGCACCTCCTGCGACTCCTCTCGATTCAAAAACAAAGCATC
>QIFI01000103.1 GCA_003229735.1 Candidatus Anderseniibacteriota bacterium
AACAGATTAATCACCGGAGATATCTTGCCCGATGCCCAAAAGATAACCTATCCTGAAGGCTTTACTCTGGAGCAAATTGCCAGCCGCACCGTCCGGCAGGGACTAGGCACCGCCGCCGAATTCATTCAAAATGCCCAGCCCTCGCTTTGGCAGGATCAATTTCCCTTCCTGACCGACATTCCCCCGGGCCGCGACCTGGAAGGATACCTTTTCCCTGACACCTATCAGTTCAACTCTGAAGCTGAATCAGACCAGATAATTCAAAGACTTCTGGCCACCTTTGCCCGCCGGGTCACTCCCGATATGAGAACTGCCGCCCAAAACCAGGGCCGCACTCTGGATCAAATAATTATTATGGCCAGCATCATCGAGCGGGAAGTTATCTCCGATAAAGATATGGCCCTGGTGTCCGGCGTCCTGTGGAAAAGATATCAAGAAGACATTGGCCTGGCCGCCGATGCCACCACTCGCTACGCTCTCAAAAAATGGGACAGTCCCCTAACTTACCAGGATCTCCAATCAGACTCTCCATATAATACCCGCAAATGGCGGGGCCTGCCCCCCGGGCCGATCAGTAATCCCGGCTTAAGAGCCATCGAAGCCGCCATAAATCCCGAAAATTCTCCCTATTATTATTACCTCTCCACCCCCGCCGGGGAAACCATTTTTGCCGCCACCAACGACGAACACAACACCAACAAAGCCAAATATCTCCGTCGGTAATTGACATTTATCATAGAATTAGTATACTCACTCTGTCATCCGAAGACTCAAGGCATATTCATAAGACCTTGTCAGCATGGCATTCTAATTAAGCCGATGGTCGATTCAAGTTTAATTAGCATGCAGCTCGGGTGCTAGACCCGATTTTTTATTTAAAAATTGGGCTAATCGCTCACCGGTTAAGGAGACTTGTTCTCCCTTCTCCCTATAAATAGGAAAATGGTGAGGATGAGGGTCGATAGGGCTAATAGCATCCCTCACCCTGACAGTGGGATACCTCAACTTGTGAACTATTAAAAATTAGAAATTACGACGCACCGCAATGCTAGTCCCGCCGTAGCGGGGAAAATTATAAATTAAATTGCAATCTTATGCCCTTAACCAGACAACAAAAAGAACAACGCGTCGCCGACATGAAAACCCATGTTGCTTCCGCCGTTTCAGCCGTGTTCGTAACTTTCGATGCTATTAATGTTACTGATATGATGGAGCTTCGTAATCAGTTGGCCGCCGCCGGCAATCAAATGCAGGTTATTCCTAAGCGCCTGCTTAAACTGGTCATGGTGAAGGCAAAAATTGACTTTGATCCTACACAGCATGAAAATCAGATGGCCGTGGTCTGGGGCGACGACGCTGTTAGTCCGGCCAAAGTACTGAAAGAATTCACTAAACAGCATCAGACCATGCGTCTTATATCGGGAACTCTGGAGGATAAACTTCTATCCGAGACAGAAGTAAACGCTCTGGCCAACATACCCTCAAGAGATCAGCTCCTGGGGCAATTAGCCAATGTCCTGTCCGGCTCCTCCCGCGGCCTGGTCATGGCCCTGGCCGGTGTTCCCAGAAATACCGTCTATGCCCTCCGCGCGATCGCGGATAATAAAGCTAACAGCCCAGTGTTTAAGCATTAAATAATTAAAAATTCAATAAAAATTACGACGGCCGCAGCCTAGTCCTGTCGCAACAGGGAAAATTATAAATTTAAAATTAACCATTACTATGTCTGAAAATAAAACTGAAGAAAAAGAGCCAAAACAAGAAACAAAAGAAATAGAAGTTCCTAAAAAGTTTGCCAAACTAGTCACGGAAATTTCCGATATGTCAGTTCTTGACCTTTCCGAATTAGTCAAAGTACTTGAAGATAAATTCAACGTGTCAGCCGCCGCGCCGGTAAGTATCGCCGCCGCTCCCGCCGCTGGCCCAGGAGAAGACGAAGCCGCCGCCGAGAAAAGCGCCTACACTGTTGTCGTTACTGATGCCGGCTCCCAAAAAATAGCCGTCATCAAGGCCGTTCGGGCGGTTACCGAACTAGGCCTCAAAGATGCCAAAGATCTGGTCGATAAACCTCCCGCTGTCATCAAAGAAAACGTCCCTACCGAAGAAGCCGAGGACATGAAGAAAAAACTGGAAGAAGCCGGCGCCACCGTAGAACTCCAGTAACATCACAGCCTCAGCCCAAAAAAAGCACCGCCCAAAGCGGTGTTTTTGCTAATTAATCATTAGGTTTATTCCCAACCGCCGCGTTCCCTTCTCTATGAGAGGGTAGGGTACCCGCCAACCATAGCTCGAAGAGCAAAGACTGGACGACTGATGGCATTCGGAGATTAATATCGCATCGTCAACAATTTAACAGTAGAACAATTTAGCAATTAAACCATGTAGTCGTAATTTGAATCAATTTACTAGTTACTAGTTGCCAGTTACGAGTTACAATAAATCTATGATCGCCCAATACTTCCATTGGCAATTCGTCTACGCTCCCCGCTGGCTCCTTGAATTGATGCTGAACTTACAGCGCGCCTCCCTGCAAATATTTTCCCTAAAATTAATGCTCACCACTTTAATCGCTCCTTGGCACCGTGACAAACTAAGCTGGCAGGGTGGTACTCCCACGCAATTCGCCATGACTATTGCCTGGAATTTAATTTCCCGAGGCATTGGGCTCATTATTAGAACCGGGGTAATCATTATCTGGCTGATTCTGGAAGCTATCCTAATCCCCATCTCTATCCTGACACTTCTACTCTTCCTGTTATGGCCTTTTCTTAGCCTCATCCTCTTCGCCGTAAGTTTCGGCTTTTTATTATCTTAACCATCGAACTTAAATTATATTATGTCCGCCATTATCTGCCCTCCAATCATGTCATCGCCATCACTTCATGTCTGGTGCGCATACATTCATCGCCAGAATTCGGATCATTCGGATGTATTAGGGGATTAGGATCGCTCCACTATGAACTTTGTTTACGATTCAAGGATCAGGTACCAGGACGTTGTCTCTCATCGTCTGCTCACCTCCGCTCCCGTTAAAATCACTCTAACCGTATTACTTCTGGCGGCCCTCCTGGGCTGGCTGTCTCTGCTCTTCTTTGTCTCTACTAATATTATGTATGGCCTTGCCTTCCTGCTCACCAGTTTAGCCGGCGCCAACCTGCTCATCTTCACTTTCGGCGCCACCTACTTTAAATATCTGCCCCCATCTAAAACTCTGGTAGATATAAGTCAATCTAAAACTGATCAATTCAATATTGCCGACGCCGCCACTTTTGAGCTCATTTCAGCCTTAGGCAGACACGGCCGCCAACCTAACAAAAAACATCTGGACCGCGGCTTACGGAGACTGATCAAATCTAAATACAGCCGGTTCATCACCCGCCGCCTGGAAATTGACCGCCAAAAATTAATTGCCGCTTTTGAAACAGTTTTACCCGATTTAACCTGGCCGGATTTCTCGGCCGGCATCGTCAAAACTGCTTCCCTGGTCCCGCATCGTTATCTCACCCCTGATCATGCCTTGGGCGCCATTATGCTCCACCCCGCCATGCAGGCCGTTATTCGGTCCATTGATCTAACCGACAAAGATATCACTTTTGCCGTCTGGTGGGGAATAGAACAGCGCTTCGGCCAACAGCAAAAGCGCCGCTGGTGGGACGCCAGCCGACTCCTGTCATTTAGCGGTGTCGGTCTTTCCTGGGCTTCCGGCTATACTCCGTTTGTCGATAAATTCGCCCGCCTTCCGCCCGGCAATATCTGGGATGACCAGCTTCTGGGGCACGAAACAAAAGTGGATGAGCTGATTAACACCCTGGCTCGTCAACGCCAAAGCAATGTCCTGTTGGTCGGAGATCCGGGTGTCGGCCGGATTGGCATCATCCGCGAACTCTATCGGCGAGTCAAATTCAATTATGCCCACCCCGACTTAAATGGCCATCGCCTCCTATATATCAATCTGGGTGAATTGATGGCTCAAGGCGGCACTAGCGCCGGCCAATACAGCTTTGTCTCCCAGGCCCTTCATGAAATGGAGCGAGCCGGTAACATTATTGCTGTTATTGACGGTCTAAGCAGTATTCTGGGCCGTAATAAAGAACAAAGAGTTAATCTGACTGATATTTTATCTCCTTTTCTATCCTCCGCCGCGGTCCGCGTGGTAGTTATAACTTCCACCGAGGAATATCACTTGCGCCTCAAAACCAATCAGGAATTAAACCATTACTTTGAAGTTGTCATGCTGCCCAGTCTCGACCCCGACGCCACCCTGCAAAGATTAGCCCTCACCGTCCCCGGTATTGAAAAACAATCGCGTCTCACCATCCCCTACAAAACCATTCGGGCTCTGGTTCGCGGCACTACTTCCATTCTGCCTCAAATACCTTTTCCCGAACGGGCCTTCGATTTTCTGGAAGAAGCCATCGTTGCCGCCCAGCAGGAAAAAACTGCCGTCTTAACTCCCACCCACATTCAAACTCTCATCTCCCGCAAAACCGGTATCAACCTCGGAGAATTAGCCAGTAGCGAAAAAGCCCGGCTCCTTAATCTGGAAGACATCATGCACCTCCGCATGGTCAATCAAAATCATGCCATCAGGGCCGTCGTCAAAGCCCTGGTCCGGGCCCGCGCTGAAGTCCGCAGTCCTAAACGCCCCATTGGTGCTTTTCTTTTCCTGGGCCCCACCGGTGTTGGAAAAACGGAAACTGCCAAGACTCTGGCCGAAGCCTATTTCGGCTCTGAAGACCATATGGTTCGTCTCGACATGTCAGAATTTCAGGGACCCGATGCCGTATCTAGCCTAATCGGCAGTGCTGATCGTCCGGTCGGCCGCCTCACCTCTTTAATTGGCGATCACCCTTACACCGTACTCCTCCTGGACGAATTCGAAAAAGCTTCTCCCCAGGTCCACCAGCTTTTTCTGCAGGTATTTGATGAAGGCCGACTAACCGATGCCGCCGGCCGCAACTACTCATTCCTCCATTCCATCATCATAGCTACCAGTAATGCCGGCGCCGAATTTATTCGCCGCGCCATAAAAGATGGTCAGGTGCCCGACGGATTCGATGCCCAGCTAAAAGATCTCATCCTGTCCAAAAACCTCCTCCGTCCCGAACTGCTTAATCGTTTTGATGATGTAATTACCTATTCACCGCTCACTCCTGAACACATCACAGCCATCGCCCGCCTCATGCTCCGCTCTCTAAATAAAAGATTAGATGCCAGGCATGGCATCACCGTCAAAATCACCGACGAACTGGTTGAGTTCCTGGTCAGTATTGGCTACAATCCTGAATTCGGTGCCCGGCCCATGAATCGCGCCATCCAGGACACTATAGAATACAGCGTGGCCCAGCAAATCATCTCCGGCCTAACCACTCCCGGCCAGGCCATTATTCTACCCCCCGCTTCTCTTGAACCCCTGGCCAAAAAATAAACCACTTCTTAGCTATTTATACCAGACCTAAGCAATATTAACAGAATTCGCGTCATTCGCATGCCATTCGCGGATTAGTATCGCTCTATTCCCCCAAACTCACCATCATAACCCGAGTCCCGTCCAGCACATACATCTTATCTTCATCCGGTGATACCGCGATATCAGTGACCTCCACTTCATCTCCCAGGAACATCTGCCTCATCAAATTTCCTTTGTTATCATAAATCACCACCCGCTTGTTTTGTAAATCAAGCACATACAAATATAGATGCTCGTCCGTATGCTCCAATTTCAAATTATCACCCAGCGGCGGATCTATCTCCTCCAGGGCAAAATCTTCCACCGCGTTTCCCTTATACATCTTCGTCATCGTCCCATCCTGGTATAATATGTAGATAAAACCATCCACGCTAATATCAGCTACATTCTCCCTCTTCACTTTGTCATCCACTATCCATGGCGTCCGGTTGCTGTATCCACGCAGGGTCTTGCTGTACCCGTAGATATTTTTTGCTTCCTGATCATATACATATAGACGATTGCCGAACACCGCCACAGCTAAATTCTTCGCCTCATTCGACGGCCATTCAATTTCCTGTTTTTGCACTAGCTCTGTCTTGGTATCATACAGCGCCACTCCCGGATCATCTGTTACCAGCACCAGTGTCTTATCCGCTTGATGAGCTACCCCCCCGGTAAAGAACCCTATCCCTTTAGTTGAAGCACTAACTATCTTGGCTTCTTCGCCTTCATTTAAAGATACAATCGCGTTAGTTGCTGGATTAAATGTATACCAGGTATTCTGCAGATAGAATAATTTGGTTGGCGTTGTCTGGTTTACCGCGGTCCCGAAATCACCCACCATGGCCATGGCCTCACCGGATACTCTAACAATTCTCGATAATCTGTCCTCAATTTCAACGATCTTGTCATTTAATTCAGCCACCTGTTCATCATAAAGTTCGGTAGTTGAAATCATTTCCGCCAGTTCCTTGGCATCCTTAATCAAATTCCTGGTCTGATCACGGTTATCATAAATCAAGGCTGTTTCGGCCGCCTCTTGCTTGGTTCGAGCTTCATATAACAGCTCGCTGGCATATTGAAACTCCTGATCTGCCGCCCGCTTATTCTTTAGAAATAACAAACTAACCGCCAGGGCTACCAACAGCACCACCGCCACTATCGCGAAAACCTTACTGCTCACCGGCAATCTCTTAAGACCATTTTTAAATCCTTGCCATAGCCTGGCCGGACCGGTTTGTATCACCGCCAAAGAGGGCGCTCTTAATCTGGGCCGGGTTAATCCTCCCACTTCTTCAATCACTCCACTGCCGCTCCCGCCATCTTTGCCTATTCTCCGCCTGGTCATGTCCTGCATCCCTTTACCTGCCTGTTTGGAAGCCTGAAAAACTATTCTGCCGCTTTTGCGGGATCCCTCCTTTAACACCGGCCACACCACCTTCCGCAACTTTAACCACACGTACTTTATTAATCTGCCGGCTAACGCCCACCATCGCTTCTTCATTGACCGATGTATATCCAATGGCTGGCGCGGCTTAAGATTAGTCGATAGGGATAAGGGGGATCGCCGGCTTTCTTCATATTCGATCCTTTTCTTATCCGCCTTCATATCTTCCGGCACCATTGATATCACCAGCGCGGATAATGGATAATTTTGTTTCTTGTCCTCATAAAGTTGTCTCATCCTTAAGCTAATGTCGCTCGCCGCCTGATCAATCACGTATCTGGACAGTTCATTCTTTCTGAATACATCGCAAAAATGCGAAGATCCAAAGAATAATACATCATGACTGGCCACCACCCCGCTAGCCACCTGCGCGAAAGTACGCAGTGGGTCAGTAATAGGCGAGTGCGACAATCCGGTCGTAATAGTCGTGACTTTGCCTAATCGGGATAACATAATTACCGCCTCACCGGCCGTACTCACGTGCAATTCATGTCCCGCCAGCACTGCTACTGCTACATGCCAGGATCCCATCCAATCCCTGACTCCCTGCTCCACCAAATCATGCATCACCAGGTTTCCCTGATGCAAAGCTGACTCAAAACTAGCCAGCACCCCGCGCCTGGGATCCCGATAATATTCCCGTTGTAAAGTCTGAATAGCCGTATCAATTAACTCTTTACCCACTCCTTCCAAATCTTCGGTTTCCGCCACTGCGAATAAATATCCCAACCGCCGCTCCTCATCATCCGTCGGTTCAAAAATGAACGTATCGCCCACCAGCGTTGTTTCCTCGTAAACCAACAACTCATCCGCATCCGGGCGAATTATTTCATTCTCGTCAAGTCTTCTCATAGGCGGCTCCATGGCTATTAGTATAGTAAACAAATTCCTATGCCCAAATACCTATCTCCATCCGGCATTGCTTTTTCAAACTCGATTTGTCATAACTATACCACCCCCTATATATTTACATAGTTGAACCCAAAAACTAATCAGTTCATATTATTGTCACATGACCACTAAACCCTTTCCCATTGAAAAAATATTTGGCTCTCGCACTCGAGTCAAAATCATCACTCTTTTTACTACCGGCATCAGTCGTCCGTATTTCGTCAGAGAAATATCCCGAGCCATTGATGAACGCCTCAATGCAGTTAGGCGCGAGCTGGCCATTTTGCAAAATATCGGCATGCTGACTTCCTATGAGCACAAGCGCCGTAAGTTTTATGAAGTGAATTATAATTTTGTCCTGCTCGAGGAATTATCCTCGATCATGCGCAAAGCCGGTCCCCCCATTGAAGATCAACTATTTAAGAACTTAAATCACATTGGCGATGTATCTTATGCCTGCGCGTCCGGAATCTTCACCGGCGCCGACCACAGCCCCACTGATTTATTGGTCATCGGCCGTATCGAAGAGCAAAGCCTCAAAAACTTTGCCCAGCGCATTGAGCGGCAGCTGGATCAGGAAATCACCTACACCCCGCTAACTCTGGATGAATATAAGTATCGTAAAAACTTCAGTGATTTATTCCTGCGCCAGATATTTGATGGCCCCTATAAAGTTCTTATCAATAAGCTGGGCCCATCGCTTCAGCCCGAGTCCATCTCTGAAAAATCCAGTGCCTCCATGATCCAACCCTAGCACCCCTTTACATTAATTCTGTCGGGTAACCAAAAGGCTGATTGACTCAACATAGCTATCAGATTCACAGACGACCCGTCAAAACTAATGTAAAGGGGTACTAGGGCACATAGCTCAGTGGTAGAGCGCTACGTTCACATCGTAGAAGTCGAAAGTTCGATCCTTTCTGTGCCCACTACACGTTTGCCCGCCTTTGGTGGGCATCCGCCCTACTGGCGGGCAAATCCAATACCGCCCACTTATTAATTTAAGTTTTCGGACGTGGTAAAAATCTACGCTTAATCTTAATTTGGCGAAGTTGCTTACTCAAGTGTCCGGGGTTCAGCTGGAAAACCATTCACAATTTCAGCAAAATTATTATTCGTCAAAAAAAACATTCTACGCTAATATTTAGTTATTAATATGAATCATAAGATATTAGGAATTGGCTCAGTCATTCTTGGCTTACTGCTTTTTCTGCTCCTGGCTATATTCTTTAGTAATTTTTTGGGTGCTCGATTAATTTATAAAATAAGTCCTAGATTAACAGTGTATCAGGGCGAACAAGTGACCCTAGAGCTATTAAACTCCCCCTACACCAAAAAGCTGGAAATCTGTATCGATCGGAAAAATACCCTGCTTGGCTATTCTGATTATTCTAACTGCCGCCCGCTAAAATATAAAGTGAGTCCGCGTGTAACTCTGGTTGATGTCGTTATCCCCTTCAACTTTCCCCTGGGTCGGGCTATCGTGATCACCCGCGCCAGAGAAACCAATGACAAATTAGTGCCGGCTTCGCCAACTAATGAAAAAATAGCCTTGTTGGTAGTAAAACCGCCTATTCAACCTCAAATTAATATTGAGCCGCCGCCAGATAACAATAATTCAAGCGAATCGACAGAGAACAATGATAGTAATAACAGCAATTCTAGCTCCAGCAGTAACCAGTCAGCGCCAGCCGCCGCCAGTCTAGATACTGGAGAGCCTATCGATTCAGCTCCACCGCCGGCAGTAAGTTTTAAAGGTACTTGGGTAAAATATTCAGCCAATCCTGTTATTTCTGAACAGTCTAAAAGTAACTGGTTTCAATGGCCAGGAGATCCTTTTGTCATGAAGGATGGTCCCATATATAAAATGTGGTTCGGCGCCAACATCATAGATGATATAACACAAATTGGATACGCTACTTCTCCTGATGGTATTAAATGGTCCATACACCCTGCTCCAGTTCTACTCGTAGGATCAAGTGGCCAATGGGATGATTACTCTGTTGAGACACCAACAGTTATTAAAAACTCTAACGGTACGTATGAAATGTGGTACACCGGAGCTGGGGGCGCGGCCGATGACGAAAGCGCGGGATTTGATCGATTACATAAAATAGGATATGCAACTTCTCCAAATGGCATCAATTGGACCAAGCATCCCAAACAAGTACTGGATGTAAATATTGTTAATCCCAAAGACTGGGACAACTTTGATTTTTCCGGGAAAGCAGACCCAACAGTCATTAAAGAAAACGGCATCTATAAAATGTGGTACACCGGAGCGGGAAGCGACAGTAAAGACAGAATGGTTCTAAATGTAGGGTACGCGACCTCAAATAATGGCATCAACTGGACCAGACGTAGTAACCCCGTTCTTACCCGGGGCGGTAACGGACAATGGGACGACGGCTCCGTTTCCGCACCATCTGTTTTCTATGATGGGAGCCAGTATATTATGCTATACAGCGGCATAAACGAGCCGGAAGCTGGAGTAGAAACAGGATCAATTGGATGTGCCGTCTCAGCAGATGGTATTAAATGGGCTAAGCAAGGGCAATGCATCAATAAAAGCACAAACGGCTTTGATAAATCCGGACTCTGGGGAATAACCGGGATGTATAATACACAGACAGGAAAATTCCAAGCTTGGTACTCCGGTCTCAAAATTGACACCGGCCTTCATGTATCAGTTGGATATACTATTTCAAAATAAAATGCCAAACACATTGTTTTCAAAAAAAATAATAATTTGGTTTATTGCTTCAGTTGCCGTGCTAATCGGGGGAGGCATTGCCGACAAAGTTTCCGGCACCGGCGGTAGCGGAGGGGTTGATGCTTTGGGCATGGGGACTACTATTTTGATTGAAGGGATACTATTTTATTTCCTTTTTAGAAAAACAGATTTTTTGGGAAAATTAGTATCACGACTCTCAAAAAAATTATGGATTAAATCCGTTTTTATTGGCTGGTTTTCAGCTATGATCGTAGAAGCCATATCTTATCCTACTAATCCATTGTTTCCGGGTATATCTTTTTGGGGTGACTTAATTCTTACCTCGCCACCATATATTTTTGCTCATTATTTTTGGTTTCTGATCCTCCGAAAGTATAAAATTTCAATCAGGAAAAGTTTAGCTATTGGCGGTACTTCCTTATTAATCGCTGAATATATTTCAGGGGGGATGATAAATCCCATAATTATTCCCATTACGGCCGCATTATTCCCCGCCTTGGCCCTTATGCACGGTTTTCATATGGTTATGCCTCGGCTGATACTAAACCAAGAATTCTCTGCTATTGAACGAAAGGAATCTAGGAAAGTATATTTATGGGGATTAGTTTATCCACTTATTGGCCTAGGCATTGGAATAATAATCATGTTTGGATTGGCTCCGCTTTTTAATATATCTTAATCCTTGTTTTATCCATCCGCTATAAAATTAAGCGAATTTGATGCCGCCCCATATTTCTAAAAAAGAAAATTAAATTGAATATTTACTCACATATTTACCCTCACCTTTGGCAGAAGATGAACTTCTAAAATACGGGTTCCTTGCATTCCTAACCCCATACCCCACATATTTAATCTATGGCTCGTCTAAAAGATCCGTCAGAAATCTATACTAAACAAGGCACGCCCATCATCGTCCTGGGCAGTCGTATCTTGTTCGCCATATATTTCATCTTCGTCATCATTACTCTCGAGCAGCCCATCTTCTCGGAATCCACGGTTAACTACCCCTGGCTGTTATACCTGCTGGCTATCTACTATGGACTGGAACGCTGTTATATCTTCTTCCATCATAAAAAAATCGATATTTCTTATGCCTACCCGCTGGTCCTGGCCGTCTACATTTTTAGTATCATCTCCATGCTCCTAAATGCCCAGGACCAATATCCGATTATTAACCGGGCCGAACATCTTCTCGCTTTCGTTTTGCTCACATATGTCATCTGGACTTTTTTCCTGAAATACTTGCCCCAGAAAGTCTGGCGCGAACATCCCTATTACACCGCCCTGCTGGTATTTTCCGTTACCTCAACCCTCGGCGTATTTAATGAACTAATTGAACTTATTCTCGACGCTCTGTTTAACACCAGGTTCATCGGCCCTTATCTGGATACCCCTCTCGACCTGCTCATGAACTCTTTAGGTATCACGCTTTTTCTGGCTGTCCGCCTTATCCTGGGTCCTGATCCATCCGCCTCTTTCAACAAATAAAAAATCATATGAATAGGGCGCCCTTGGCCGATTATATCATCGGTAATTTGCTTATCTTTAGCTTGGGTATATTCCTGGGCGCTTACTTTCAAGCTGATCTTCTTTTTCTCTGGCCCGGCATCGATCGCGACCAGCCTTCAACAGCTATTTCAAATCCTTCCTCTGATACTTCTCCCGATATTTCTCCCGTCCCGAATCATTCCCGGTCCGCCTCCAATAATTCCATTAACTTGCCCTTTCTGGATCAACCCCTTTCACTTGTCTACAGCGAAACTCTGGAAGAAGCCGTCATTCAGCAGTATCTACATCAGGGAGCTGTCATCCTGCCGCTTGGCATCAGCTTCGGAGAACCGGGCAATGTAGTTATCACTGCCCACAGCAGCGGTCCCGAAGATTACGGGCCGTACCGTGATATTTTCGCCAAATTATCCGAGTTAGACCCAGGGGATGAATATACTATCACTACCCCCACCGCCGTCTACATCTATAAAATATATGATTCTACCATCGTCGAGCCTGATGAAGTAAATAAACTACCTTCATACGATGAGCGCTCTACTGTCACCCTGGTTACCTGCTGGCCGGTCGGATCAAACAGCCGGCGCCTCCTTGTTAATTCCGAACTAGTAAACATCGATTTCAAAATTTAACGACGTAGAAACAAATAGAGCGGATAGAGTAAAGCAGGTTTCCAGCCCGCCTCATCAAAAACCACTAACCAAGGCGCCATCCCAAAATAACTTAGGTCTCTCATCTCGTTCAATATGTGCCAAGATACAGCTTTTCTGATGCGACGCGCCTCAGCGCTAGTACTGCGCACAGTGAGAGAAATATGAGCTGTAGTATAACTACAGTGAGTGTTTCTTAATTGATGAAAAGTTGTAGATTGGCGCATAGGGGGCGAGAGATGATTAAGTTATTTTGCGGTGGTGACTAACTTCGTGGAGTGGTCATTTGGATTTTGGATTTGATTTGCGACGGCCACAGCCTAGTCCCGCCGTAGCGGGGACATTTGGATTTTGTAATTTGGGTTTGCTGACTGTGGATAAATCATCCTCGCACCCTATTGCACAGTGGGGGATAAGAACTGTATTGTATATATGCGTGGATAAATGTGGGGAAAAGTGGGGAGCCACAGTGGATAACTTAATCTACTGTGGCTTCACTGCCAATTCGCGCCAAACAAACATTCAAAGCCTACTCCAAAAACCAACAAGACTTTCTTAAAATGGGTAGGCACTGAATGAATGCACCTTCCCAAAAAAACTCTATGTTTATCGGCGAATACACCTACAACATCGATAATAAAGGTAGAATTAGCATCCCGGCCAAATTCCGGGAGCAAATGCCGGATGGCGTTGTCATTACTCGCGGCCTGGATCACTGCCTTTGGATATATACTAAAGATGAATGGAGCAAAATTGCCGCCAAGCTGGCCGCCCTGCCCATCAGCCAGAAAAAAAGCCGCGCCTTTGCCCGTCTGATGCTGGCCGGCGCCTGGGACTGTGAATTGGATAAACAGGGTCGGATCATGGTGCCCGACTATCTGCAAACCTATGCACACCTCAATAAAAACGCTATCATCGCTGGCCTCTACAATCGCCTGGAAATATGGAATGAGGATGTTTGGCAGGAATACAAAGCCCAAACCGAAGCCGCCAGTGACGATATAGCGGAAAGCATGGCTGACCTAGGCATATGATTTGCGCGTCACCTCGAGAAATATTCACGTCATTCGCATGAGATTCACGTCATTCGCATCGCCTTAATTATGAGACATCAGCCTGTCCTGGTTGAAGAAGTCATTAAGATATTTAGCCCTGGTTCTAATAGCACTCTGCTGGACGCCACCATTGGTAATGGCGGTCACGCCGCCGCTTATCTCCAGGCCGCCGCCCATGGTCGAGTAGTCGGCCTGGATGTCGACCCAGCCGCCCTCCAGGATACCCGGAAAAATTTAGGAGATTTAAGCCGGCGAGTTCACTTAATCAACACCAACTTTGCTTATCTCAATGATGCATTAACAGGGGGAGGCATCATTGCCTCTGCACCTTTACCAACCAGCGGTTCATTCCGCCTGACCGGATTCGACCACATTTTGTTTGATCTCGGCATCGGCTCGCATCAGCTCGATAATCCTGCCCGAGGTTTTTCGTTCCAGACCAACGGTCCGCTTAATATGCAATTTGGACCAGCCGAATCATTGCCTGATGCGGAGTTGATTAGCCTTAATCATTTAGCCCGCAGATTACGCCACTTTCCCAGCGCCCATGAAATTGTCCATGGCTTAACGGAATCAGAGTTGTCTCAAGTTATCAGACACTACGGCGAGGAAAGGCTGTCCGGTCGTATTGCCGCCGCTATTAAGACTGCTCATCCCTCCACCACTAAAGATCTTTCCGCCGTCATTACCGATGCTGTCCCCTTAAGTTACAGACGAGGCCGCATCCATCCCGCCACCAGAACCTTCCAGGCCCTGCGCCTGGCCGCTAACCGGGAACTGGAATCACTAACCACTGCCTTGCCTCAAGCCCTGCATCTCCTCCATCATGGCGGCACCCTGGCCGTTATTTCCTTCCACAGTTTAGAGGATAGAATTGTGAAGAACTTTTTCAAAGAATATGCTATATTAACTACCAAGCAGACGATCCTTACCAGGAAACCAATTCGTGCTCATGAGGCGGAGATAGCCAAAAATAACCGGTCTAGATCAGCCAAACTGCGCGCCATCAAAAAAACCTAGAGCTAGAGTAAGGGGGAAAGGCCAACCATAAGTTGGGCCGCCAACATCAACATTAAAACCAATATAAAAAATGCCAGCCAATATACCGCAACATGTCATCCCGCGTCATCGATCTCGTAATTTACCATCCTGGAAACTTCAGCAATTTAACTCATGGACTAATCGCCCTGGTTCTTTTAATTCACCCTGGCAAACCGGCAGTATTAATTCCACCACCCTAACTCTGGCCTTAACTATCCTGGTTATTATCTTCATTGCCTTTCTGGGCTTCTTTTATCTCGGCCAGGTCATGGGCACTGCCTCTCAAAGCACCGATATTCAGGATATGGAAGAGCGTATTGTCGAGCTTCGTGAAAAACAACGCGAACTGGAGCTAAAAGGCGCCGAACTTCGGTCAATTCAAACTGTCGAACAAAATATTAACCAATTAAATCTGGTTGGCATTGATAAAGTTGCTTACCTTAAT
>QIFI01000106.1 GCA_003229735.1 Candidatus Anderseniibacteriota bacterium
ATGTTTATAACATCCGCGTAACCCTCATCCCCCGCCCTTCTCCCTATGAATAGGGAGAAGGGAGAGCGCCCTTAACCAGTGGGCGATTACATCAATTAAATAGGCATTTGGGAGCGGGCCAGGGCGACGGCCAGGGATAGTTGGGGGCCGCGCTGATTGAGGATAATATCCATGCCATCGGAGTGACTGATGTCGGGCCAGGGATTGAGAAGGCTGACGGGGAGATGATGGGCGTGGGAAATAAATTCCACCAGGCCGGGGATGAGGGCGCCGCCGCCGGTGAGAGTGATGTTATGAGGGGGTGAATCAGATAGCTGGCTAGTCCGCCGGATGAGCTGGTTTAAGGGGCGCAGGGCTTTGGCAGTTATTAACTTTAGCCGGTCCGGCGCCTGGGGTTTGAGGCCGATTAAAATATCATCACCGGTCAGGCCGGAATCGATTAAAAATTGCCGAGCCTGGATGATGCCGGAGGGATGGGGCAGTTTATGGACGACGGACTGATTGGTTATAAGGTAGCAATTGGCGGCCCGGGCGCCAATGTCGCAGATGAGATGAGGCTGGCGGTTTGATGGCTGGAGATGAGCCAAAGCCCGGCCGGGTGAGATGGCGGCGGCCAGATTGAGATGGAGTCGGGGCAGGTCCTGGATGAGCCTGGACGCGGCCGGCTGATCCGGCTTAGGGGATGAGAGAATTACCTCGTCAGCGGACACGCGGGCTCGCTCCAGCATGAGCTTAATAGTGGAAAGCAGGGGCTGGGATAGAGGCCGGCTGGCAATGGCGTAGGTGGTTAAGGTTATTTGGGGGCCGCGATCAATTAACTCAACCAATTTAATATACCTGGTGCCCAAGTCCAGTCCGATAAAGGCGCGGGGTTTTCCGGCGAGGCTCATAAGCTAATAAATTGAAGGATGAAAAATAAAGGTGACAAATGTATGAGGTTTATTGTATCATGAGGTCATATGAATATTGGGATAACCGTGCTGGTAGTAGTGGTAGTGATTATCGGCTATGGGCTGTTGATTTATAATGGCCTGGTGCGGAGGCGCAATCAGGTGAAGGAGGCCTGGAGTGATATTGACGTGCAATTGAAGCGCCGATATAACCTGATTCCTAATTTGGTGGAGGCGGTTAAAGGTTACGCGGGGCATGAAAGGGGCACTTTTGAATCAGTGACCAAGGCCCGAGCGGAGGCGATTGGGGCGCAGACTCCGGGTGAACACGCCCGGGCGGAGAATATGTTATCAAGTACTTTGAAATCCTTGTTTGCGGTGGCGGAGGCGTATCCGGATTTGAAGGCTAACGCTAATTTCCTGGAGCTGCAGAGAGAGCTGTCTGATACGGAGAATAAGATTCAGGCGGCCCGCAGGTTCTATAATTCTAATGTGCGGGATTACAATACGGCTATTCAGCAGGTGCCCAAGAATCTGGTGGCGGCCACGTTCAAATTTGGGGAGGAAGAATTTTTTGAGCTGGAAGAGGAGGCGGCGAAAAGCGTGCCGAAGGTGGAGTTTAAAAAATAGTAACTGGCAACTGGTAATTAGCAACTGGTAACTGGTAAAAAAGCGGCAAGCAAGTGGCTTGTTTTTATTTTTATATTATATTACTGATTACTAGTAACTGTTTAGCAGTTACAATGAATGTATGGCTAATTTATATAAACAAATTGAGTCGAATAAGCGGAAGTCGCTGTTGTTGGTAGTGTTGGTGCTGGGCCTGGTGATTGGGGCAGTGGGGCTGTATTCATACGCGGTGCGGGGAGATTATGTGTTGCCAATCATCGCGGCGGTGCTGGCTATCCCCTCTTCGCTAATTGGTTATTATTCGGGGGACAAAATCGCGCTGGCGACTAACCGGGCCCGAGAATTGCCAGTCGAGGCGGCGGGTGAATTGCATAATATATTGGAAAATCTGGCTATGACGGTGGGTTTGCCGAAGCCGAAATTATACATGATTGATTCAACAGCTTTGAACGCGTTTGCCACGGGCCGCGACCCGGAACACGCGTCGGTGGCGGTGACCAGCGGACTGGTGGAGCGGCTGGACCGGTCGGAATTGGAGGGGGTGCTGGCCCATGAATTATCGCATGTAAAAAATTATGATATTCGGTTTGCCACGCTGGTGGCGATATTTGTGGGTTTTTTAGTGATCTTGTCGGACTTGTTTTTACGGGCGACTTTGTGGGGAGGATTTAGATCTAATGATAATAGGAATAGCGGGAGGCTGGGAATAGTTTTAGCCATCGTGGGCTTGATATTTTTAATTATTTCTCCGCTGATTGCCAAGTTGATTCAGTTGGCGGTATCGAGACAGAGGGAATTTCTGGCGGACGCATCGGCGGCTTTGATAACCCGCTATCCAGAGGGGCTGGCCAAGGCTCTGGAAAAGATCTCGGCGGGGCCGGAGATGCCAACCGCCGGCAAGGCGACGGCACACTTATATATTGCCAGTCCGTTTAAGAAAAAGGCCTGGGCCAGTTTATTCGCCACACATCCACCGGTGGCGGAGAGGATTAAACGCTTGAGGGGGTAGAAAACCGCGGATATATTATGGAAACACCGAGAGAAAATTGGTAAACTGTGAACATGGTTAAGGTAAAGAATAATGAGTATGCGACAAAGGCTGATTTAAAAAAGCTTGAGAGTGGTTTGAATAATAAACTGGGCAAGATTCAACATGACATATCAGGGTTGAAGCAAGATGTGTCTGGGTTGAAGCAGGATGTGTCTGGGTTGAAGCAGGATGTGTCAGGACTAAAGAAAGGACAAGCAAGTTTAAAGAAGGATGTATTGAAATTACAAGAAGATGTATTGGATTTGAAATTGGATGCCAAGGAGGCCAGGGAAGAGCGGCGAGAGATTTTGAAGGAATTGAAGATTATCCAGCAATCAATTGTGAATTTTGATAGTCGGGTACGGTATCAACAAGATTTGCCGGAAAGAGTAGAACAACTAGAACAGGATGTACACGAATTGAAGAGGCAAAAGTTTAAGTCTACTCACGCGCGGCCGTAGAATCAATGCTGGAGATGATATCATAGGAAAATCCGCGGGAGGCGAGGTGGCGATCGAGGCGGGATTTATCGGCGGCAGGCTGGGGATGAAGACGGCGCCAATTGGCGGCGGCCCGGTGAGCTAATTTTTGCTCCAGGCTGATGGTAAAGATTTCGATAATGACAGAAGAGATAATAGAAGAAGCCAGTCCTCTTTGCCGGAGTTTGTGTTCAACCCAACGTCTACCCACCGGCTTAGCATTGATGATGCTTTGGGCGTAAGCGAGAGCGAATTTTTGGTCGTTGACCAGGTCTAATTTTTTCAGTTTATCTATGGTCTGATTGATTTGATCGGCAGTGAATTTTTTCTGTTTCAATTTGGAGCGGATTTCATATTCCGAATGATCGCGGCGGGAGAGAATGGCCTGGGCCTGATAATCGGGACTGCTTTTTTGGTCTTGATTCATAAGGTATTAACTATTAGGTATTAGTGTTTACATTTTTGGTGATGATGGCAAGATGATTAATAATTCTTTATAGGGGAGAGGAATTATCGGGGAGAGGAATTATCGGACTCTCTATGAAAAAGAAGATAGATAGCGTCCGGGTTTTATTTTCGATATAATATGTATATGAAAAATCCAATTCAAGATAAACTTACCAGCAGATTAAAAAATATATTATCGGGAGCGGCCAAGACTTCACAGGAGATGAAGCATGGCAAGATCGGCACCGAGCATATTTTGTATGGCATGTCGCAGGAGACTGGTTCTTTGGCGCACAGCATATTGAAGAAGTTCGGGCTGACGCCGGAATTTATTAAATCAGAACTGGAGCAAAAGAATAAGACGGAGCATTGGAAAGAGGAATTGTCGGCGCATACCAGGGAGGCCTTTGAAAAAGGGGCCCGGACGGCCTTTCAATATCATCATCGATATATCGGGACGGAGCATGTGTTGTTTGGAATTCTGGTATTGAAGGACTGCGCCGGCTACAAAATTTTGGAGAAGTCTTCGGTGGATACCAAGGCATTAACGCAACAGGTGCAGATTGTATTAAAAAGCACCTCTCATTTTCCGGACTTGTCTAATTTTTTGGGCGTGCCGGGACAGTCGGCGCCCGGGGAATTGCCGGCCCAGACGGCAGTGCAGAATAAGCCGGTATCGCCGCAACCGGGAATCATGGAAGAGGCGATGGGCGGGGGGGATCCGCAGAAAGGCAAGACGCCGGCGTTTGATTTCTTCACCAAGGATTTAACTCAAGCGGCGGCGGATGGCAAGTATGATCCGGTGATCGGCCGGGTGAAGGAGATTGATCGGGTGATGAGTATTTTGAATCGGAAGACCAAGAATAATCCGATTTTGATTGGTGATCCGGGGGTGGGTAAAACGGCTATCGTGATTGGGCTGGCCCAGCAGATAGCGGCGGGGACGGTGCCGCCGAAACTGCAGGGCAAGAGGATATTAGCGCTGGACATGGCCAGTATTCTGGCCGGGACTACTTTCCGGGGCGAGTTCGAAGAGAGAATAAAGGAGTTGATGAGGGAGCTGGAAAATGATGAGAGCGCTATTTTGTTTATTGATGAAATTCATACCATTGTGGGGGCGGGGGCGGCCGGGGGCAGTATGGACGCGGCCAATATGTTAAAGCCGGCCTTGACCCGAGGCGAAATAAGCATCGTTGGGGCGACTACCATGGATGAATATCGAAAGCACGTGGAGAAGGACGCGGCGCTGGAAAGACGGTTTCAGGCGGTGCAGGTGAAGGAGCCTTCGGAGGCGGAAACGATGGCCATTATAGAGGGGGCGCGGGAAGCATATGAACAGCATCATGGTTTGACGGTGACGGATGAGGCGATCCGGACGGCGGTGGATATGAGCGTCAGATACGTTCCGGATAGGTATTTGCCGGATAAGGCTTTTGATTTACTGGATGAGGCGGCTTCGACTTTGCAATTACAGCTGGCGGCCAGCGATGAGGCACAGGAAGCCCACCAATTAAAGAAGAGCATTGAGGAATTGCAGGTTAAAAAAGAGAAGGCGATTGAGTCAGAAAATTATGAAGAGGCTTTGGAGGCTAAGCGGGAGGAGGATGGATTGAAGAATAAATTGGCGGCTTACACCCGGAAATTGAGCGAAGAAGAGGGTCAGGCGAGGCCGGCTATTGGCCAGGAGCACATTGCCAAAATCGTGGCGGAGAGCACCGGGATTCCGGTGACCCGGTTGATTAAGTCGGATCTGAAAAAGCTGGCCAATCTGGAAGTGATTTTGAAGAAGTATATTGTGGGTCAGGATGAAGCAGTGAACGCGGTGTCGAGGTATGTGCGGAGAAGCCGGGCGGGTATTGCCAACCCGAATCGGCCGCTGGGTTCATTTATTTTCCTGGGGCCGACGGGGGTGGGTAAAACAGAGACGGCCAAGGTGCTGGCCAGAGAAGTGTTTGAGGATAAGAACGCCTTAATTAGAGTTGATATGTCGGAGTTTATGGAATCTCACACGGTGTCGCGATTGATTGGAGCGCCGGCGGGATACGTGGGATTTGAAGATGGGGGCAAGTTGACGGAAGCGGTCAGGCGCCAGCCATATTCGATAGTATTGTTTGACGAGATTGAAAAAGCGCATAAGGACGTGAGTAATATTTTACTGCAGATTTTAGATGAGGGGGAATTAACTGACGCCCACGGCCGACGAGTGAATTTCCGGAATACCATTGTGGTAATGACCAGTAATATCGGGTCTCATGAATTATCGCAACAGGCCCGGATGGGTTTTGGGGTGCCGGAAGAGAGTGGACTCAAGGAATCGGCCGAGGCGCAATATGAAGAATTAAAGGATACGGTGCTGAAGCAGTTGAAAGAGGAGATGGCACCGGAGCTGATCGGCAGAATTGATCAGATGGTGGTTTATGCCCCGCTGGGTTTGGCGCACCTGCAGCACATAACGGATTTGAATATTAAGGAGCTGGATGAGCGGTTAAAGGGGAAGAATATCACCTTGAACGTGTCGCGGGGCGTGCGAGATGATATTGCCAAGAGGGCGTTTGAAGAAAATGCCGGGGCCAGGCCGATTCGCCGGATTGTACAGGAGTTTTTGGAGGATCCAATTGCCACTTCGGTAGTGGCGGATGAATTGGGAGAGGGATACACGCTGCAAGCCAGGAAAACCGGGGGGCAAATTAAGGTGTTGCCGGTAAGCCGTAAATCATAAGTTGTTAGTTGAAAGAGATATTGGCAGGTTTGAGGGATATAGTGGCGCCGGCGCGGTGCATGGGATGTCTAAAGGAAGGCGAGTGGTTATGCGGGAGCTGCCGGATGAAAACGCCGCCCCGGGCGACGACATGTGTTAGCTGTCAGAAAGTGCCGCGAGTTAGAAAACAGGCCGGAATTTGCGGAAAATGCCGTAAATCATTGGGGTTGGCGGGGATTGTGGGAGCGGGGCCTTATGGTTCTCCCCTACTGCGCCGAGGGGTGCATTGGTTAAAATTCAAAGGAGTGACCGGGGTGTCTGATGATCTGGCGAGCTTGATGCTGCCAAAATTATTAATGATCGCGCCGATAAATACTTTACAGCGGCAGGCTATTTTGATGCCGATTCCCCTGCACATTAGCCGGCAGAGGCAGAGGGGTTTTAACCAAAGTGAGGTTTTAGCCGAAAGTTTATCCGGTTTGACTAAGATTCCAGTCAATTTGGATTTAGTGAGAGTCAGAAAAACCTGGAGTCAGTCAAGGTTACCGCATGATTTACGGGCGAAAAATATGAGCGGAGCATTTCGATTTGAGGGACGGCTGGCACCGGAAGTTAAGTGGGTATTGCTGGTGGATGACGTAAGCACATCGGCGGCAACTCTGGCGGCGGCGGCCAAGGCATGGGAGGGATGGGACGGGCAGGTTTGGGGAGTGGTGGCGGCGCGGAGGTAGGATTTAATTTAATTTTCAAACATGTGATTATTGTTAAATTGTTGAATGGCTAAATTGTTAAGCGACCCTAAGTCACCATCTCAAAATAACTTGATCATCTCTCGCCCCCTATGCATCTTTCGACTTCGCTCAAGATAAACCAATCTACAACTTTTCCTCAATCAATAAACACTCACCCTTCGACTTTGCTCAGGATAAACTGTAGTTATACTACAGCTCATATTTATCGCACTGTGCGCAGTACTAGCGCTGAGGCGCGTCGGCCGGACGCCGGCACTAGCACTGTGGTGCGTCGCATCAGAAAAGCTGTATCTTGGCACATATTGAACGAGATATGACCAAGTTATTTTGAGATGGCGCCTAATATCCAAATTACATCCGAATGACCCGAATTCTTTGAGACGATGCTAATCTATGAATTTTTATTGGTTAGCTGGTGAAGTTTGGGGTTTTTTGACTGTGACTATTTCAAAGTTATTGCCGATATCGCCTAATTTATTAAAGCGGATGGGTCCGGTGACGCCGGGAACATTTAATTCATCAAGGGCGGCTTTGAGATTTTGGCGGTTATTGGTATAGGCGGCAACCAGGGCCTTAAAGGCGTCATAAGCTGGGGCGGCATATGACAAAACCTGATGTCCATAGGAGTTATAGTAATTTGTTTGGAATTGATTGTCGCCTTGGCGAGGGCGAATTACTACCAGGCCGCCTGTGATATTGGGGTAGCCAGCCGCGACAGAGGGGTTGGAGAAGGGCTGATTGCCATATACGGATATTGATGAAGAGATGATTTGAACCTGATCCAGTAGAGCGGCGGCTGATTCCGGGTTGGCGGCAATGAATAAGGCGGCATCGGCGGTGGGGGCAATATTTTTGATATTGATATCAGAAGAGCTGGCCTGACTTATGTTAATGACGTTTTCAGAAACAATTACGGCGCCATAACTTGGAAAATTATTAATTACGGATTGGCTATAAGCCAGACTGGACGGGTTATTATCAGTGATTATGGCCAGGCGGCGGCGGCCATCGTTATAAAGGAGGCGGGAGGTAAACTGGCCGGCCTGATCGTCTGCGGGGATAGTGCGATATAAGTATGATCCGGCGCCGGTAAGTTTGATATCGGTGACGGCGGGATTAATAAGCACCACTTGGCGCTGTTCGGCAATGGGAGCGGCGGCCAGAGTGGCTTGAAGACAGGCGTCACCGATAATGGCCTGGGCCTGATTTTGATTGATTAGTTTGTTCGCTATATTGACAGCCTCCGCGGCGCCGCATCGGGAATCTTCGAAAATGACTTCTACGGATTGATCTAATTGGCTTTGCGCTAATTCAATCCCCTCTCTAATGCCCTGGCCGGCCCGGGCATATTCACCGGTTAAGGGGGCGATAACGCCAATGGTTAAGTGGCCACTAGTGATAGCGCCGGCCACCTGTTCATTTACAGATTGCCTGGGGACGGGCTTATCCATCATGCGGTAGGAGATGCCAGTCCAGATTAAGGTGGCTAAAACAATAGCACCAACGATAGCGGCGGTGGTCTTAGGGCTTTTAGCGGTCATAAAATAGACTTATGGACCAAAAAGTATGATTAAGTAATCCTGGCTCAAGTATACCGATACGCGCTCCGATGCCCAATATATTTTGTTAGCGGGAGCTGACAGATGATCTTGGAAAACATATCATTGGTGATTTTTGTAGTGTTCCGTTAAGTTTGCTGAAAGGATCGGTGATAAAGTCCGAGATAGAGAGCATCACTATGTGGAGCATGGATATTATTGTTGTACAATGATGGAATGCAAAAGCTGTATTGCTATGTTGATGAGGCGGGTCAGGATGCACGGTCTTATGTGTTCGTGGTGGTGGGGCTGTGGTCAGCGAGGATGAGCAAAACCAGTTGCGACAGCAAATCATTGATGCCGAGCAGGGGTCAGGCGTAGGTATCCGAAAATGGCACGATGCCAGCCACGATAGGCGCATTAAGTTTTTACGGATTGTTTTGAACCGAGGTATCGGCAGAGGTGATTTATTTTACGGCTCATACAAGAAGCCTATTCCGTACTTCCTGCCAATGCTGGACTTAGTGGCGAAAGCAATAAAAATCAAGGCAAAGAGAGAATCTAAAACCAAAGTGTATGTTGATGGCATTGACCGTAAAAAATCCAAGGAGCTGACTAATGCCCTGCGCGTTGAGGGTATCTCACTGGGAATGGTGAAAATGCGGCGGGACGAGAGCGAGCCGCTTATTAGATTGGCCGATAGATGGGCTGGCTGTGTTAGAGCGGCGATTGAGGAAAAGCCTGAGGCGAAAGCCTTAATAAAGCGAGCAACAGAGGAAGAATATTTGCGGGAAATTCCCCACTAAAAAACCTCGGCTATTCCCTTGCGGGACCAATCTTCGCCTAAACGGGCGAGCCTTCGCCGAGGTGTATACTTTTACTATAGGGCTAAAGGCACACGGCGTCAAATTCAGTTTATTGAGATTGGCTAATTTGCCTGCCAGGCAGGGTGTCAAATTCATGCACTGTAACGGCCCATTGGTTAAGGGTATTTTGTTTTCTTCCTTTTTATTGTTGATATTGATATTGGGGTCGGCCACCTTTAGTTCTCTGCCACTTTAAATTGGATCAATAATTTGGCGGGCCACTCAGGTTAAGTACCAGAATAATATAGCATGTTGAGAGCTTTTCTAGGGGCTATTTGGGGGACTGATTTGAGGCATGTGGGTCGGTACTTCCTTTTGAGTCTTGCGAATGTTTTATTAGAGTTAATGCGTCTTCTTTTCCCAGAAATCGACCAACAAAAATTGTCTTGTCAGGTAGAAGCGAAAAGACTTCCTCAATAAATTTTCGTAACACATTTTCCGTAGCTTTATCGATAGGCCAATCTTCACCATTGAGCACTGCCAATACTTTATGGTCTTCCTTGCCATCCTCGATCTGCTCAAACATCCCGATCGGCTCCACGTCGACAACTTCACGGCTACTGAGGGGTTTGTTAGTTAATACAAAGCAATCCAAATTATCCCCATCGCCACTGGTTGTATCCAGTACAAATCCATACGGGAATGGATATGGAGCTGAAACAATGTGGGTCTTTTTGTATTCCAACGCTTTTTCATTAAAAATATTCTTTTCAGAAGAGCCAGCTTCGTTTTCTATGAATACTTTCATAGTCATATTTTAAGTGTGTGGGTCATCCGATACTAAATATTTAGGGCGGTGAGATTGTAACCTTTGCGCTAACCTTTTTCCAATCGCGAAGCGATTGATCTTCGCATGTGCGGAGCGCGTGGTTGCTTGAAACCAAATCGTACGCCCCGATTGTGTGGTGAAGCGAACTCTGCGCGCCTAGCGCTCCCTTCGGTCGCTTAACAAAACCAAAATTTCCTTCCTTTCAAAAAAACGGCGGGGGTGCAGTGGGGAGCCGCGAAAAATTGAAAGGATTTTTTTTAGTTTTGGGAGTTCGCGTGTTGCTCCGCTTTGCATTGCTTCAAACTTACAAAGATGTGATATTTCTTCACCCCAATCACTGTCTGTCTTAACATTGTATAAGTAATAATTAGTCTGGTACAAGTGAAGTCAAAAGAGAATTATCTTAAAATATCACCCAAACTACTGATCTGTTGCGCAAATTGCGGATCGTTCCATCTTTCACAAGTACCTGATGCATCGAAATAAAACGACACAAAGGGTATAGAAAACGGATAGATAGGAGATTTAGAATTCCTAATAGCGACACCATCGAAGACCTTGCCTTCTGCCGTCAAAACAGAGCAAACACTTTTACCCATCTTAATCATCTCATCCCCGGAGATAAATTCTTTTGATTTAAACTCTACACCTAGTCCCCTAATCGTGATCGGTTCTTCGCCAGATCTCCAACTCTTACTCCAGCTTACGCCGACTGATGTATGTCCATCTGGGAATTGCTGGTTAAGAGCATCTTTCACCTTTTTTGTTTCTGGATATTTTATATCTGTATACAGGTCGGTCCCATACGGAAGAACAAAAGATAAGACGAGTCCAATTACTAAGGCAATGAGTTTGCTCTTTTTGCTTATTTTTGTCTTAAATTTTATCCAAAGCCCGGCAATTACGAAACCGACAAGACCAGACAGTCCGAATAGCAAGTAAACAAACAATTTCAGTAAGTACTTTCCTTTTGACTCTTCTTGCCCCTGTTGTTGCTCGTTTATATTTATTTGTTCTTCCATAATATTTTTTACTTCTCAATTTTTAAACTTTGCACTTATATTACCCCCCAAGGATATTATTGTTGAAGATTGACAAAATTGCAACTAGTCGCATTATATCACCTAATATGACACCCAAAAGGAAAATTCAAAAATTCAACACTTGGTGTTAAAAAGAAAATTCAACACTTAGTGTTAAAAGGGTTCAAAGGATTCAACTCTTAGTGTTAAAAATATAATGCCTGCTCGGTGTTGCGCGCGTTCGCTCTGTGGCTTCGATTGCGTTTTGTGGTAGTTCCTAAAGGCGGTTTGTGCTATTACGCAACGGATAGCCCAAGCAAATCACATTGCGCTTGCCCCACCCACCCATGCGCGCGCAAGCGTTGCTCCCTTATTTTAAATTAAATACCTGGTTTTATAAATTCAACACTTAGTGTTAAAAATAAGTCTACAGCTCCTCTAGTCATCGTTATCAATGAAAATTCAACACTTATAAATTCAACACTTAGTGTTAAAAATATAGTGTTAAAAATAAGTCTACAGCTCCTCTAGTCATCGTTATCAATGAAAATTCAACACTTAGTGTTAAAAATATAGAATTACAAACAAGCACGCTACTGCGGTAAAGTAATTCTTGCTTTCATAGGAATTTTCAGCTTCACGGCATAGCCTTCCAAAAACCCTATCCCTCTCTGTGATTAACGAGATTTTATCCATAGATTGAAAATAATATACTAAAAGCAACCTGACGGTTGCTTTTATTATTGCCACTACTTACACTTTTTTAGTGGAGATGGCTTGGAGCGCTTATGTGGTCCAACCGTGACCTTTTTAGGTCCGGGTTTAGCATTGACCCGCGTAGGTCGACATTTTGTTTTAGGCATAATGCTTTTTACAAAATTAGTGAATAATGCCGAGCAAAGGTTCGACTACCTCCTTTCTCGCGCAACGCACGATACAGAGATAGAGACTCTCGCAACATTCATTCACAAACCAACGTGGGCATCACTCCACCATGTATTTTAGATTATTGATAAACTTTTTACAACATCAGAAACACCTTCCTTAACATTTTATGACTCCATGACCTTATACCCTCCGGTGGACACAACAATGTGATTAACAAGTGTAATTCCCAGTAGATCTCCAGCATCAGCCACTCGCTTTGTGATTGCAATGTCTTCGTCTGAAGGCTCAAGGCTTCCTGACGGGTGATTATGAGCTAAAACAACTCCTGCCGCTGCTAATTGCAAGGCGGGTTCAAAGACATCTCTTGGATGTAAAAGTGAAGTATCGAGCGTGCCAACCGAAATGATGCGCCTTTCAATTAATCTTTGTTGCGTATCAAGGTAAAACGCCACTATGTGTTCTTTTTTCGATGAACGAAAATCCGCACATAAATTCCATATATCTTTCACCGATAACAATTCAACGCTGCGTTCACTTCCAAGACGATCCACGAGGGAGATGACGGCGAGTATTTGTATCGCTTTTGCTTTTCCTAACCCACGAATTTTCTGTAAATCTTCTAGTGTTACGTTATTTACCGATTTTTGCGTTATGAGCTTTTCTATTTTTCGTGCCAGCTCAAGCACATTGCATCCTTTGATTCCTGAACCTAAAATAATCGCTATCAATTCAAAATTTCTAAGGCGCTTTGCGCCGTACTTTTCCATTTTCTCTCGCGGAAGTTCCGTTTTATTTAACTCGGTGAGTTTCATAATATAGGCTTAGTATAATTAACCATTGTTTTTATCTAAGTGAATCTGCAATTTTTTTCACGCAAGCGGACTGGTTTTTTTTGAGTTGATGCTCCCAGAAACGCAATATAACCCAACCTTCGGCACGAAGCTTTCTCGTTACCTTTTTATCTCTTGTTCTATTACGCTCAATTTTCTCTCGCCAGAAATCATTTTTGAGTAAATGTTTCCAGCGGGGATATTGCCACCCGTGCCAAAAGTTACTATCAAGAAACACACAAATCTTGTATCTCTTAAATACTATATCTGGTTTCCCTAAAATCGAAGAGTCGTTGGAGGTAAAAGTTTTGCGTGTTTGTTTTTTGAGTGCCACTATAAAATCGCTCTCAAATTTTGTTGACTTTGAACGTATGAGTGACATTCGTCGTGATCGTTCGTGAACGGTAAGCGGATCTGAATTTCTTTGTATGGAAAAATCACGGTTGAGATTATTTCGAGCTCGCTTCTTCATATCCAGACTGAAAAACTTCTGAAGGAAATTCAGTGCCAAGACCACCGACCACATCCTTATCTATGAGTTCTTTCCACTGCTTAATTCTGTCCGCTTCAATAGAGGGGACTTGCCAATAGAATTTCAACAGTTCTTCATCTATCTCATTGATTCGCCTTGCGATTTTTAGAGCATAATCATGAAGCTGGGAAAGCATCTGCGAGACACTTTTTTTCTCCCGCGCGACCAAAACTTCTTGTTGACCCCCTGCGCTAAAGGCGTCACGCAAACTCGTGGATACTGCTCCGAATTCAGTAATCATGTACGTGGCTGCTCGCTCATAATTTGCGCGATTTTTAAAGAGTTCAGGGAATAAAATCATACAGTCAACTTTAAATCTTTCTTTGTCTTCTAATTCTAAAGTTCGAAACTGTTTAATAATCGGGGAAGATGATTCCGTTTCTTCATCAATCCACCACAAACCCTCACCGTCTTTTAGTTGTCCTCTGTAATATGATTTTATTTTCTGTATAGTGTCTCCACTTGTTCGCAACTCATCATAATCAACGCCCATTTTGTCAAATATAGAATTTCCCGTTGGTAAATCCATATTGATTTTGTATCTAGGAGAGTGCGTTACGCTGATTTCTGGTAAGCACGTTTGGTACAAACGATATCGCACATCCGCTTGTCCTCCTAATTTTCCAAACATGATAAAAATTCGCTTTACGTCTTCAACTCGCGAAGATTCCAACACACTATTTCCTGTTGAAGTCCAATGATCTTTAGTGGTTGTTTTAACCTCAACGCCAAAGTATCCATTCGCAACAATGTCAGGGAAAGCGTGAACTCCAGTTTGTTTTATAGTACCCTCAAATTCAGTACCAGAGGATGCCTCGCACATCTTCTCGCAAACTAACCCTTCAAAATCTAAAGCGGTAATTTTGTTATCTGCTCTGATTTCAGTAACTAAAAGTCCCCTGGATTTTTCCAATAAGGCAATGAAATTCTCTTCGCTTGCATTTTTTTTCTCGGCGTAAATCATTTTATTTCAAATTTTTATCAAAAAAATTTTCTATGGATTTAGCAATGTGCCATGCAAAAACTGGAGGTACGGCGTTCCCAATCTGTTTATATGCTTGAGACGTGGACGGCAAAAATTCCATGTCATCAGGAAACGATTGAATTCTTGCCGCCTCTCTAGCAGAAAGTCGGCGTTTGCCATTCCAATGATATTCAATGTTGCCATGATGTTCAGTTCGCATTGTTGGTCCTGGTTTGTCGGAATCTATTATTCCGTTGCCCTGCCCTTTATTTTTCTTTGCTTTAGACCAGCAGTGATTCGAAAAGCCATTTTCTTCGACATTTTCCAGATCACCAAGCGCCTCCTTTACTGACACGTGCTTGCCTTTGTGTGTCGATTTCGGATAGTCGTCATCCTCAAATCTAGGAAGTATATTCTTGCGGGTTCCGATGATAATTACACGTTCGCGCATTTGCGGT
>QIFI01000012.1 GCA_003229735.1 Candidatus Anderseniibacteriota bacterium
CATATCTGACCCATTGTACTTGATTGAGGGAAATAAATATGTTGAAAAAAACCAGGCGCCCGCAGGGGCGCCTGGTCACAGTTGATAGATATGACTTAAACTCCTGGTATATTGGCCACGATGAAGTTGACCAGGACAGCGGACAAGGCAATGACAATCAGGCCAATGGCGGCATAGAGGATAGTGTTTTTGGCCGAGGCGGCGGCATCTTCGTCGCCTTGAGAGGTGATGTAACGCACGCCGCCGATGACTACGAAGATAGCGGCAATTAAGGCGGCCAGGGCCAGGAGAGCGTTAACGATGCCGGTGATGGCGGGGATTAATCTGGCATTAGAGGTGCCGGCGAAAGGATCCTGCTGGGTGAAGCCTGGATCGGCGAGGGGATTCTGTAGGGCGTTTTGGGCGGCCAGAGCAGTGGCCGGTATGGCTATAACCATGATAGTTACTGTCAGCGCGCTTATGGCTTTTTTAGGATTCATACTATTCACCTCCTTTAATGAATGATTTGATAGTGATAATAATTATTATACAGGGTTGGGGATGTTGGCGATAATGAAGTTGACCAGGACGCCGGAGATGGCGATGACTATGAGGCCCATTAAGGCGTAGAAGACGGTTAATTTGGCGCGATTGGTGTTTTCTTCATCACCTTGAGAGAAAATATAGCGGAAGCCGCCGATGACGATGAAGATGGCGGCGATGACGGCGGCCAGAGTGAGCAAGAAATTGACAACGCCACGGAGGACTGAAACCAGATTATTGCCATTTCCCTGGGCGGTGCCTTGAAAGGGAGTAAAGGTGCTAAGTCCGGCGGAGACGGCAAAGGGGGCAATAGTCAGCAGAACGGCGGTGAGGGTGAAGGCGATGGCGGAAATTGTACGGGGGGAGATGAGTTTTTGTTTGGGCATATTACGTTTAGTATAATACTAGCAGGAATTATATTAAAGTTGAATTGTTAGATTGTTAAATTGTTGAATTGCTAAATTGTTGAATTGCTAGATTGTTACGAGCGATGCGAATATCCTTGAAGGCGATGCTAATCCGCTAATCGCATGCGAATGACGCTAATACGATGGGAAAGTTAAAGAGCGACCCTAATACCCGAATTACATCCGAATGACCCGAATACGATGGGAAAGTTAAAGAGCGAAACTTGCGGCGGCGGTTGCGTCCCCTCACCCCCGCCCTCTCCCCAGCGGGGAGAGGGGAACGTGGATTACGGATAATGACCAATTCCTAAAATCCTTTTCTCATCGGAGAGAGGGGGTACGGCGACAGGATGGCACACCTATTATGGCAGGAAGGGTTGGATGATGAAGTTGATCACGACGCCGGAGATGATGATGATTATGAGGCCGATAATAGCGTACCAGAATTGCGCCTTGGCGCGGACGACGCGTTCTTCTTCGCCGCTGGCGAAAATGTACATGAATCCGGACAGGACCATGTAGGCGGCGGTGATGACGGCGCCGAGAGACAGGAATCTATTCATGATAGTTCTAATGTCTTCAATCAGGCTGGTGGTGTCATTGGGGTCAGCGCCAATAACCACCTGGACAATTAGCAAGGCCAAGCCGGCGATGACGATGCCGAGGATAGCGTAGACGATCTGGCGTTTGGCGGTGGCGGCGACTTCGGCATCGCCGCCGGAGGTGATGTATTTGAAGCCGGCAAAAACCAGGAAGGCGCCGGCGATAACGGCGACGAATTCAAGGGCTAGTTCTATATATGTTCTGATGTAGTCTTGAAGAAGGTCGACCCAAATATAGTTATTATTCTGGTTGGCGGTGGTTATGATCATGATCAGCAACCAGGCGCCCCAGGCGACGATAATACCAAATAAAGCATAGGTGATTTGGCGTTTGGCGGTGGCGGCGGCTTCCTGATCTCCTTGAGAGGTGACATATTTGAAAGCGGCATGGACTATAAAGCCGAAGGCTACGACACTAATAAGGTCCCTGATAATCCTGATCACGGTGTCAAGGCTGGTGGCGAGGGAGACAATATCTCGTCTACCTATAGCGTCGGCGGCGGTGTTATAGTCTATGACGGCGATAATTGATCCGGCGGCGCCGGCCACAAATAAGCCGACCAGGGCAAAAGTAATTTGGCGTTTGGCGGTGTTGGAGGCTTCCTGTTCGCCTTGTGAGGTGACATATTTGAAAGCGGCGTAAACCAGAAAGCCAAAGGCGGTGACGCCGATGAGACTGATGGCGACATTAATAAGGTAGCGAAAATATATTTTGAGGTCGTCAAAAGTTTCATCTCCAGTGCAGACGCGGCCGAAAAAGCCGCAGTTATTGGTGTCAATAGGTATCACTCCCTGGGCCAGAGCGGGGACGGAGAGTGGCGCGAGAAGAAGAGCAACTAGGGATAAAAGAGTGATCCGGGTGAATAAAGACATATTATTTTGCGAGGTTAATGACGGCATTGACCAGCCAGCCGGAGATGCCGATGACAACCAGGCCGACCAGGGTGTAGACGATGCCGCTTTTGGCGCGGCGGGCCTGTTCTTCGTCGCCCCGAGAAACGACATAGAGGAAGCCGGAATAGATCAGGGCGGCAAAGGCGACTACGCCAACCAGAACCAGGACATTTAACAAGGCCTTAAGCAAGAACTTAGAGATGTTGAAAAATGAACCGGGCTCACACCTAACGCCCAGGTCCAGACATTCTTGAAGTTTGATTTGAGCGTAAACCTCTTGAGGTAAAATAACCAGGAGCAGGGTTAAAGGTAATAACAGAAGAGAGTTGAAGCGGGATCGATTCATGATAATAGCTTAAGCGGCCTTGAAAACAGCGTTAACTATCATGACGGATAGGCCGATGACAATCAGGCCGGAGATAGCAAGAATGATGGCTTTTTTGCCTCTGACGGTTTTTTCTTCATTGCCCACCGAGGTTAAGATGAGGAATCCACCGTAGATGATGACGGCCATGGCGATAACTGATATAAGGGTCAAGAAGCCGGCGGTGAGGGCGACTATAAGAGCGCGGATGCTTTGGGGGCCGTAGGGGATAACATATGAATCTCTTACATCCGTAAAACTGGAGACGATGTTGGCGCGGGTAAAAACGGGGAAGGAAATGGCCGGCAATAAAATCATGACGAGCAGAAAAATAATGAATTTTTTAGGAGCAGGAAGTAAAAACATGGGGGAAGGCTATTAAATTATTTTAAGAGCTTTACCAATGGCTACGACCAGCAGACCGGCGGCGGCGGTAACAATTAAGCCCAGGAGGGCATAAATGATGATATTTTTAGCACGGGTGGATTTGGCTTCATCCCCGAGGGACAGGATATACATCAGGCCGCCGATAATTAAGGCCAGGACGGCCAGGGCGGCAACGATGCCCAATAACCATTCAATAATGCTGTTAAGAATGGTAGTAGATGATGAGATGGGTAGACCTGTTCCAGATGACGAACTGTTGCCGAATTTAATTTTTAGTTGATTTAGGCATCCGCGGACTGTTCCTTCACATATAGGGTTATCATTGGCCAAGGCCGGTGGGGCTGGAAAAAATATGGCGAGCAATATAACCAGCAGGATAGACTTAATTATGATTGAGGGGTTAAACATGAGGCCGAGATTAGAAATTGAGAATTCCGCTTAAAATATTGATGATGGTTAAGGAGAGAACTACGACGGCCAGGCCGGCCAGGGACCAGAAAATGATTTTTTTGGCCCGGGCGGCTTCGGCTTCATTGTCGAAACCACCGAAAATAAGACGGATGCCGCCGATGACTAAGGCCAGCATGGCCAGGAGAACGGCCAGGCCCAGGAGCCAGTTGATGATATTGACAATGATATTGCCGATACTGACATTGCCCAAGGGCCGGACAAACGTAGCGGCAAAAATGATGGTGGGGATAGAGAGGAATAATATTGCTGTTGCGCCGGCGAGGCGGAGTTTGTTATGGATGGGGCTGGACATAGTTATTTATTTAATAATAGCAGATGAGAGGATAGTCTACTACGGGATGAGGAGAAGGGAAAGATGATTAAAAGAAGCCGATGTCGGGTTGGGGCGGGGCGGCATCGCCGGGCGCCTGGGCGGGGGCGGCGGGGATGTCGGCCGGGGGCCTAATCTGATTAAGCTGATCGCTGGCTCTTCTTAGGGCTTCGGTGGGGACGGTGGCACCGGTGACAATATCATCGATCATGTTATTGATAATGGCATCAACAGACACAATGTCCCCGCGGGGCCAGGTGCCGGCAGTCAGGGATTGTTCGGCGAAGACGCCCAGGACAGGGTCCCGCTGAAAGGCGATGACACCTTCGCGGCGGGCCGGGGGGATTTGCTGTAATTGGTTAATCATCTGGGATTGATCATTGCTGGTTAAGAGACGCAGAAACTGCCAGGATAAATCGGGGTTCCTGGATCTATTTGATACGGCAAAGGGCCAGTAGGCGGCGAAATTGACCACTTTACTGTCTTTAATTTGAGGCATGGGAGCAATGCCGAAACGCAAACGCGGATTTTTGGCTTTAATGGTGTCGATCTGGTATGAGTAGTGGAACATCATGGCGGTATCCCCTTCCGCGAAGGCGTCTATAGAATAATCCTGCTGTAAATCCCAGGTGTAGACTTGTTTGGATTTATTGGCGTAATCGGTGTAGAAAAGCAGTGACCGCAGACCCCGATCTTCACCAATGGTGACGCTGGTATCTTGTTTGGTGGCGATAGGCACGCCGCTTTGCATGAACAGAAGCTGTATGATGTCGGAGGCGCGGCTGATATTCCGGGCGGTGCCCAGGGCGGCGGCGCTTTGCTCGATGTTGCCGAAGCGATTGATTCTGGTGATGCGCTCGACAACCTGTTGAAATTCTTCCCAGGTGGCAGGCGGACGGGCGACACCGGCGGAGCTTAAAATATCTTTGTTGTAATAGAGGGCCAGGGTATCAACGGAAGTAGGCAGGGCATATATCTGACCATTATAGATCAGATCTTCGGCGACTACGTCCACAAATTCTTCGCGCAGGGCCCGTTCATCTATAATGGAAGAGGGAGCGGGAGTCATTAAAGCGCGTTTGCCGGCTACCCAGGAATGATGAATGACATAAATATCAGGGCCGCGGTTTTCCGCGATGGCGGCCAATAGTTCACTTTCATAATTGGCTACGGAAGCAATTTTTTTGTAGGCAATTTTGACTCCAGTTTGTTCCTGGAAGGCGGCGATGGCGGAGCTCAGCTGGCCGCTTTCTTCCCATAGGCCCCACATGACGAGGGTGACATCACTGGTGGGAGTTTCATTAGAATTGGGGATACAGCCGACGCCGGCCAGGGCGGCGGCACTGAAGAGGATGAAAAAGCCGGCAGTGATACGGCGGGAGGAGAGACGGGAAAGAATAAAGTTGAAACCGGGTATTGAGAATTTAACACCAGCCTGGTTTGAGTTTTTGCTTCCACCCCCTCTTGCTCCGCAATGAATCCGCAATGAAGGTGTCAGGTACTTTGACTTAGAGTACCTGACACCATTGGCTGTGGCCGGCAGGCGGGCCGGAGGAGAATCGATCGGTAAGCGAGGGCGTCTATGGTTCGAGATAAGGGGGAGGTGAAATTTCATGATTGCTGTTTAAGGATTAAGCCGAAGTGATAAGGGCTGGGATCGAAAGTGGCGGCAACTTCCAGTTTGAGCTGGGGCAGTAGATCACGAATTTGACGGGCAGAGATTCTTAACTCCATAGGCGGGCCCAGCGGAGTAGCTACAATAGCCCATGACACCAGGACGATGGAGCCGCTTGGTTTTGCTAAACGTTTGGCTTCGGTGAGGATTTTGATCGGGTCGGACTGGTAGAGGATATTAGAGATTAATATCCAATCCGCACTGTGTTTGGGGATTTGCTTAACGGCACCTTTTTCCAGATTGGCCCTGATGGTAACTACGGTGCTCTCGACACCTTCGCGGCGAGCCCGGCCTTCGGTTTCTTCCAGCATGTCTTCGCGAACATCAATGCCAATGGCCCGGCCTTTGCCGCCAACAAGTTTGGCGGCCGGTATTAAGTAAAATCCCGGTCCACTGCCTAAATGGACGACGGTCTGATTGCCGCGCAGTCCGAGCCGGCGCCATAATTCTTCGGGGCGGATAAAGGAAGCTGAAGGAGAAATGTCCATGGGTTTAGAGTAGCACAGGGCAAGGTTCAATAGAATAATTTTCAAGTGGTAATTTTCAATTTTCCCTGCTGCGGCAGGACTAGCGCTGAGGCGCGTCGCATTTTTCAAAGAAATCGCAAGGTCACAATCCGCTAATACAGCTGACGGAGTTTTCAAACACGCGGCTACGCGGACTGGCGACGCGCCCCTCACCCCCGCCCTCTCCCCAACGGGGAGAGGGGAGCGGATTATCAGATCCCTTCATCCTCGCCTTCTCCCCCTCACCCTAGTTTTTCGTCCAGGTGGTGAAGGTGGCGACCTGGCCGCTTTGCTCGGATGGCTTCATGACTTTTACACCCTGGGTGGCCCGGCCCATCTGATTGATACTGCTGGCGGAAACGCGGATGACCTGACCTTTTTCAGAAATAATCAGGACGTCGGTGGTGTCGAGAGTTGCTGAATCGATGACATTGGCATTAACTATGGGGCCGGTTTTAGCAGTGATGGTGGCGGTTTTGATGCCAGTGCCGCCCCGGCCGGTGACGCGATATTGTTTAAGAGGAGTGCGTTTTCCATAGCCGTTGGCGGTGATGACCATAACCTGTTTGGATTGGTCGGTATTGGAGGTTATGACATGCATGGCCACGACCTTATCTTGTCCTTTTAATTTCATACCTTTAACACCGGCGGCGGCGCGGCCCATGGGCCGGACGTCTTTCTCTTTGAATCGGATGGCCTGGCCTTGCTCGGAGACCAGCAGAACTTCGTCTTCCCCGGTGGAAAGGCCGACCCATTCCAGGGCGTCTTCAGCTTTAAGATTAATGGCGATTAATCCGGAACGTCTGATATTGGCAAAATCCCGGCGGGCAGTTTTTTTAACCTGGCCGCTGGTGGTAGCCATGATCAGAAAGGCATCGTCATCCGGTTGATTAGGAGCAATGGCTTCTACGGCCGTGACGTGTTCGTTGGCGGCCAGCTCCAGGAAATTCGGCAGGGCCTGGCCTTTGGCGGTGCGGGTGGTGACCGGAATTTCATAGGCGGGAGTGGAAAAGACGCGGCCGCGATTGGTGAAGAAGAGCAATTGTTTATGGGTGGTGGTGGCCAATAGCATGTCAACTATATCCTCCTGTTTAGTAGCCATGCCGCGGACTCCTTTGCCTCCGCGCAGTTGGACCCGGTAAGTGGAGGTGGCCAGACGCTTGATATATCCGCCCCTGGTGATTGAGATAATAGTTGGTTCATTGGGAATCAGGTCTTCCTGGGAGAATTCACTAACAGCTCTGACCAAGACACGAGTGCGGCGAGCGTCTCCATAAGTAGAAATCAATGCCTGATATTCACCTTTAATTATGGCGGATATTTTTTGGGGGTTTTTTAAAATATCAGTTAATTCCTTGATGAGTTTTTTCTGGGCTTTTAATTCGTCCTCAATCTTTTGTCGTTCCAGGCCGGCCAGGGTCTGCAATCTCATTTCCAGAATAGCAGTGGCTTGGGCGGGTGATAGCTGGTAATTTTTACGCAGGTTGGTGTGGGCAATTTCTTTAGTGCGGCTTTTTCTGATGGTGTTGATTACTTCATTAATGTGATCCAAGGCTATTTTCAAACCGACCAGGATATGGGCTCTGTCTTTAGCTCGATCCAGGTCATATTGAGTGCGGCGAGTGACGACTTCCCGGCGGTGAGTAATATGTTCTTCAAGGGCTTCTTTGAGAGATAGGACTTTGGGCTGTTTACCGCTATCCACCAGAGCCAGCATATTAACATGAAAAGTCTGCTGAAGATCGGTGATGGCATAGAGCCGATTTAGAACTTTTTTGGGAAAAGCGTCTTTTTTGAGTTCGATGACTACTCTGATGCCTTGTTTGTCGGATTCATCCCGTAAATCCTTAATCCCCTCCAGACGCTTATTTTTTACGGCTTCGGCGATTTTAGTGATGAGAGCGGACTTGTTAACCAGGTAGGGTATTTCGGAAACAATTATGCGAAAGGCGCCACTCCTGCCCTCTTCAATATTTGCTACGGCTCGGGTAACAACGCGGCCCCGACCGGTGGCGTAGGCCTGGCGGATCTCTGATCGATTATAGATGACACCGCCGGTGGGAAAATCAGGACCCTGGACATATTTCATCAGGTCTTCAACGGTGGCATCAGGATGATCGATGAGATGTACGGCGGCGTTGCATACTTCAGTTAAATTGTGCGGCGGTACTTTAGTGGCCATGCCTACGGCTATGCCGATGGCGCCATTGATGAGAAAATTAGGGGCTGTGCTGGGCAATACTACCGGCTCCTTACGGGTGCTGTCGTAATTGTCTACATAATTTACGGTGTTTTTTTCGATAGTCAGGAGCATTTCGTCGGCTATTTTGGCCAGCTTGGCCTCGGTATACCGCATGGCGGCGGGAGCGTCGCCATCAATACTACCCCAGTTGCCCTGGCCGTTAATCATGGTATAGCGGAGGGAAAAATCCTGGGCCAGGCGGGCGATGGCGTCGTAGACGGCGGTGTCGCTGTGAGGGTGATACTTACCAAGTACGTCTCCAACTATATAGGCCGATTTACGAAACTTGGCGGTGGAACGAAGACCTTGAAGCCACATGGAATAAAGAATGCGGCGGGCAACCGGCTTGAGGCCATCTCTAACATCCGGCAAGGCTCGGGATACTATTACGCTCATGGCATAATCGAGATAATTGGTTTGGATCTGTTCTGACAGCTCCTGAATTACGACCTGGCCGGTGTGGCTGGGGTCAGAAGTTTCAGGGGCTGTTTTTTTTGATTTTGGCATAGAGCTGGAGTTGAGTGAGATTAATTATCGGGGGTAAATAGATTGACTTCCGGGCCGGTGCCTTCATTCGCGGGGGAGCCTGATTCATCAGTCTGGTTTCTATCAGCAAAGAAGTTGTTGGCTAATAACTGCAGAGGCAATAATATAAATAACCAGATAGCGACAACAATAATACTGACAATTATAATGAGGCGGGAAGCGGCTTTGAGGCGAGTTTCTTCTGAAGATTGTCTTAGAGTAGATATGTTGCGTTTGGTTCTATGAAAGGGCATATGTTGGTTAGTAACTGGTAATTAGTAACTAGTAATTAGTAACTGGTAACTGGTAATTAGTAACTGGTAACTGGTTGTTATTTGGCATAGATTCAGAAGGGTGCTTTATGGAGTAAGAATAACAGTTTCCAAGCCTTCTTTGGGTAATTTTGCGGGGATAATAGCAAGCCGGGGTTGACGGTGCTTGGGGTCAATGCCCATTTCTTTGGCAAATTGATCAACGGAATCCAGATGGTCCTTATTTTTGGGCAGTTGATAATGAATGGGAATAACCAAACGAGGCTCGGCTGCTGCCAGAAGATCCAGGGCCTGTTTAGTGTTAAGACTATCACCACCGCCAATGGGCAGGAGCAGAATGTCGATATTTGTCTGCTCGAGTTCGGCCAGCTCTGATTCAGCTAACTTGGCGTTAATGGCTCCAACATGGAGGATGGTCATATTTTCTATATGCCAACGTTGGATATTGTGTTCGTGTCCGACCTGGTCGTGCCAGCCGCGGGCTGATAAAGTCGTATTTTTTAGACTGTATTCGCCTGGAGCGTCAATAATGATTAGATCATTTGATTGATTTCCGGTAAATGACATTTTAGCATCGGCGGGATTAGTGAGGGCTATGATATCGGCCGGGGATTTTAGAGGAGATAATCCAGTATCGGCTGAATGCGGATCCAGCACCAGCGTGATGCCGCGGCTAGTAATCCGTGTGGTGTAGTTGCCATGCCAGGTTATATTCATGGTGAATGTTATTGTAGGGAAATAAATGTGTAAATCAAGTACCCCTACATTATACCTGTTTCAGGAGAATGTATATATATGGTTGGAAAATTTCTATTTTTTAATTTTTATTCAAGTATCTAATGACTTAATTTATAATCAGCAGCAATGATTAACAGACATGAGATTTGATTTAATGCCGATTCATGCTTGCAATAAGTGGAGCATTGTGCCATTATGTTTTGCATATGAATGTGATAGTGGCGAAGAATAAAACTGGTCAAATGGAGGAGATGGTAAAAGAACATGAAGAAATGCTGGAAGTACCAGCTGTGGGTGAAATTGTAGACGGTAATATTATTGACAAAGCCAGAAATGCCATGTACGTAGACTTGGGACCGTTGGGAGTTGGAGTTATTTATGGCCGTGATTTGTTTGATGATATGGATACTTTCAAGAATGCGAAGTTGGGAGACGCAGTGCAGGCGACGGTGCAGAAATATGATAATGAGGATGATCTGATTGAACTTTCTTTGCGCTCGGCCACCCAGGAAAAAAGCTGGGAGGAGTTGAGGGGAAAAGTCGGCACTGGAGAAATTTTTGATACGGAAGTAATTGATGCCAATAAGGGAGGGTTGATGGTAAGAGTTCATGGCATTACAGGCTTCTTGCCGGTATCACAATTGGCACCAGATAATTATCCGCGAGTTGAAGGAGGAGATAAAAATAAAATATTTGAATTGCTTCGCGACCTGGTGGGCAAGAGTCTTAAGGTTAAGGTTATTAATGCCGAGCAGGAAACAGAGAAACTTATTGTATCTGAAAAGGCGGCTATCAGCGATGAGATTAGCGGGGTGTTGGAGGGTATCTCGGTTGGTGATGTGGTCAAGGGAACAATCACGGGCGTGGTTGACTTTGGCGTATTTGTAATGTTTGAAAAGGAAGGCAAAGAGCTGGAGGGATTGGTTCATATTTCGGAACTGGCCTGGCAAAGAATTGATAAGCCAGGTGATTTTGTTAATGCAGGTGATGTTATAGAGGCGAAGGTAATTGGCATGGATGGTCTTCGAATTTCGTTGTCGATCAAAGAACTTCAAGATGATCCTTGGTCGGGGGTGGGCAAAAAATACCAGATCGGGGATGAGGTTGAGGGTGAAGTGTTGAAGGTGACACCGTTCGGAGGATTTGTGAAGTTGGACAATGATATCCATGGATTAGTTCATATTTCGGAGTTACCTAAAGAGGCCCAAAGCAATCCGGAGACTGTACTTAAAGCTGGTGAGATGATGAAGTTTATTATTATTTCTATGCAGCCGGAGGAACACCGACTGGGATTGAGTTTAATCAAGAAAACGGAGAAGAAAAGTGCCTTGGATGCTGATGAAAATACGAAGGAGGAAAAGAAGGCGGAGAAGAAAAGTGCCTTGGATGCTGATGAAAATACGAAGGAGGAAAAGAAGACATAAGTGTAGTGAGGGTGATTCGAGACAAAGTCATCTCGCCGAATTAGAGGATACACACAAAGCATAAATATAGAAGGCACAGGTTGCGAAAACGAGGCGGCGACGCCCTAATACTTGTTCACCCCCTCTGGCTCCCCATCAAGGAGGGGGAGAAGTTGTTAGCTGACGGGCCCCCTCACCCCCGCCCTCTCCCCATCGGGGAGAGGGGAATGCTACAAACTATCCAGATGCGCACAAAGCCTAAACAAGGCAATAATATAAAACACAGACTGCGCAAGCACGGCGGGGACTGCACCTCTCATCCTTCCTTCACAAATGGGGGTTTTACATGTCTGGGTTTTGGATATTTATTTTAGGCGCCTTAGGGAGATGTGGATATTTTGAAGGTTTCTGGCCCGACAGGTGTAAATGGTCATGAATTTGATGTGGAAGTGATGGAGGTCGCTCGCTATATCAGCGAGCCTGCCGGCGAATTAAAACCCAAAGTGCATATCAACTATTATAGAGAAAACCTCGTTCGGAGTCCGATAGTTCAGAGGATAATCTTGTGAGGAAAAATATCTGGACAAGCGTGTTCATTGTTTGATGCGAATTGGATTAATGTCGGAGTGATGGGAGTCGAACCCATGACCTCATCGTCCCGAACGATGCGCGCTACCTCTGCGCTACACTCCGATGTCAGATGGGTGTGGACTGTAGCGGATTCGAACCGCTGACCTCCACAATGCGAATGTGGCGCTCTACCAACTGAGCTAACAGCCCATTATATAGAATATTGTGGACCCAAGCGGGCTCGAACCGCTGACCTTTCGCATGCCATGCGAACACTCTACCAACTGAGCTATGGGCCCGGAATTAATTTTTAATTTTTAATTTGCATTGAATTATCAGTTAGATAATTCGTAATGTTTAATTATGATGAGTGGTGGGATATATATAACATATGTTTTTTGGTTTGAACAGATGTAATACTTGTGGATGAAACTGTGGAAAAGTATTGACGAATGGCAAATATACGAGGCCTACTTGTATTGATGAATGGTTTCCGGCGTATATACGTTGATGCTAATGAGGTAATTCTGGTTTTATTAGCCTGGTTTTTTTTCTGGCTGCCTTTGGGCACTAATATAAAAGTGGGTGATTTTTTGATTGTTGATGTGTTTTTTTGGGTATTTTTGTTGTTGATGATTGTTAGTTTGTTATTGGGGCTAGGGAGATTAGAGCGGGTGGGTGTGGAATTAGCGGCATGGATGCTGGTGACGGGATTGATTTTGATATTTAATCTGACTAGTGGAGCAGGGGTAGATTCCAGGATGTGGTGGATAAGTATGGCCGTGGTGGTGAGTGTTTTTACATACCGATACTTACATGAGCGGGAATTAAGCAGTGCGATGGGATGGGTGTTAGTGCTGATATTGGCAGTGCAGGCGCAATGGTCGGCGGCTCAATTTATTATCCAGGGAGATTTGAATTTAAGGTTTTTAGGAGAATCTGTTCTGGAAATTGGAAGGCCCGGAGTGGCAACATTTAGCGGTTGGACGGGGATTGGTTTTATAAAGATGTTGCGGGCTTATGGGCCTTATGATCATCCAAATATAATGGGAGGGATGATGGCGATGGGAATTATAGTGTTGTTTAATCTGGTCGGATGGAGACGGAGGTGGGGATGGTCAATGATTATAGTTATGGTGACATTACTGGCGGGAGCGGCGGTGTCTTTTTCGCGATTGTCTGGGCTGGCAGTGCTGGTGACCGGATTGATTTACGCGGGACGGGTTTGGCAGGAGAAAAATGGTATTACATGGACGGTGGGATTGGGGAAAAAACTGGTGGTGGGCTTCCTGATGGCATTGGTGATAACGCCTTTATGGTGGTGGCGAATGAGTGACGTGAATGATGTGGCGGTGAGTGAGAGGCTGGCCGGCTATGAGTGGTCAATTCAGATAATGGGGGATGAAGGTTTTTGGAAAGGAGCGGGAATCGGAAATTACCCGCAAGTTTTAGGTGGGTATTTAAGGAGTAATGATATTGAGCATAAAGCGTGGCAGGTGGATTATGTTCATTCGGCGCCATTATTAATAATGGCGGAGCTGGGGATAGGAATAGGGTTGATGTATATGTTATTTACGGCCGGAGCGACGATTAAATATTTAGGCAGGATGTGGCCGTGGATGATACCAATTATTCCGCTGTTGTTGTTTGATCATTATCTGTTGACTCAACCGGTTGGTCAGCTGGTGGTTCTGTGGGTGGTGCTAATATTGCCTGATTCGCGACGGGATCATTCGCCGGCCCCAGAGTAACTCGCTGGCTTAGGTAGTTAGTTTTGTTTTCGATGAAGGTCAGTCCAATGAAGGCGGCGACGGAGATGACGAGGGTAACAAGAAGACGTTTAAGGTCTTTATTGATGTGGTAATTTAGCTGGTCTGATTCTTCGGACATGTTTTTAGTGTAAGGTTAAAAGGCAAAAGGTTAAAGGGTGACGCTAATACCCGAATTACATCCGAATGACCTGAAGGCGATGCTAACCCGCTAATCGCAGGCGAATGACGCGAATACGATGGGAAAATTAAAGTTACGACGGCGATTGCTCCCCTCACCCTGGCCCTCTCCCCCACCTGGGGAGAGGGGAACGGATTACAGGAATGACCAATGGCGCGGCAGCGCGCCCCTCATTCTCGCCCTTTCCCCATCGGGGAGAGGGGAGCGCATCGCCTAATGGCGCGATGGTGGTTGGCTGCTGATTGAGAAATCCCCTTTCTACCTTGGAGAGGAAGAGGTGATGAGTGAGGATAAGTAGGGTAGAATGGGATTAGTAATTAGTAACTGGTAACTAGTAATCGGTAACTGACAATGATTGAGGAG
>QIFI01000010.1 GCA_003229735.1 Candidatus Anderseniibacteriota bacterium
ATAATTTAATTTGAGGTTATGGATATAATGAGGGCAGATAAAAGGAAAAAGATGGGAAGGTTGTTGAGTGAGGTGTATGGGCCGGAGCAGGGTGGTCAGTTAGTGGAGGATATTTTGGGGTTGATGGAAGAACTGCGGGCCGAGAAAACCAGGAATAACCGATTAGAAAGATCAAACAGACTTAACTTGAGTCGGGCCGGCGCGGCATTAATTACTTACGCGAATAGTATTGAGGATGGCGATGGAAAGGCGCCGCTGGCGGTGATGAGGGAATTTGTGAGGCGTTATGATTTGGCTAAGGTTTTACCAATCGTGCACTTGCTCCCCTTTTATCCCTGGGATACTGATCGGGGATTTTCAGTCATGGATTATCGGGCAGTTGATGAAAATAATGGCAGTTGGGAGGATATCGATAAATTAGGCCAGGAAGTAAAGCTGATGTTTGATTTCGCGGCCAATCACGCGTCTATAGATAATCCGCTGATCCAGAAGGCGTTAATTGCCAGGCATTTATCAGAAGATGATGATCGGTACGCGGAGGCGGCTGACTATAAGGATTTTGTGCTGGCCTATACTGATGAGGATAAACCAGGTGAGGCGGATCTGGCTAAATTGACCAGACCAAGAGCTCATCCGGTGCTGACCAGATACAAAATCGTGGAAAATAATAATGGAGAATTAAAAGCGGAATTAGGGGCAGTCGATGCAGGCCAGGCGGAGCTGGGTGATGGCTGGGTGTGGACCACCTTTTCACGGCCGCCGGCAGAAGACGGCAGTGAAACAACCAGGCAGGTGGATTTGAATTATTTAAATCCGATGGTGTTTCTGGAGGCGCTGAAAATTATATTTTTTTATGTGGAGAAGGGGGCGGATTTGATTCGGATGGACGCGATAGCCTATATCTGGAAGAAGCTGGGCAGTTCGTCAATTCATGAGCGGGAAACGCATATATTATTGGCGGCAGTTGATTTGATATTAGGTGAGGCGGCGCCGAGGACAACTACTATCGCCGAGGTAAATGAACCCGAGAACATGTATTTAACCTATCTGGGAAATGATAATGATCCGGAGGCAGATATGGCATATCAATTCGTGTCTTTTCCTCTGGCTATTCATGCCGTGGCTTATGGCAGGGCCGGATATTATCAGCAGTGGCTAATATCGACTAATCGATTTAAGGGCAGGCAATTTACCACGGTGCTGGGCAGTCATGATGGAATGGGATTAAAGCCGGTGCGGGATATATTAAGCGGGCAGGAGATTGAGGAAATGAGTAATCTGCTGGTGGAAGATTATGGGGCTTTGCCGAATTATTCGCAGTTGCCGGGAGGAAAAAAAATTATTTATGAGTTGTGCGCCACTCCGTGGAATTTGATTAACCGGCCGGATAGCCGGGAAGCAGAGAAATTGCAAATCGATAGATATATGGCTGTGCTATCGCTGGGACTTTTGGTAAAGGGTATTCCGGGCATATATATCAACGGGCTGGTGGGAGCGGAGAATTATCAGCCGGCAGAGGGGCTGGATGAGAATCGCACGGTCAACCGGGAGATATTCAGGGCCGGTGAATTATTCGCGATTTTAGATGGGAACAGCAGACAAAGGAAAGTGCTGGAGGCGATAAAGAAGAGATTGAGCATTCGGGCTAAGCAACCGGCCTGGCTGGCGAAGGCGGGTTCAATTAAGGAATGGGGTGACGGATATGATCACTCGGTGTGTGCCAGGGTTGAGGGAGATGACGCGGATCAAGTAGTGTGGACAGCAACTAACGTGACGGACAAAGAGCAAGAGCTGGTTTTACCGGTTGAGCAGGAAAAATTAGTTGACTTGATTTCAGGGAAAGAATGCGCAGTTACTGATGGTGAGATCAAGATTGACTTGAGGCCGTATCAGGTGGGCTGGTTTATTAGGAGCCGGTAAACCTACGTTCTGCCAGCTGTGCTATGATTTTTTGATATGCGGATTGGAATTTGTCATTATAGAATTGGTAAGACAGATGGAGTGTCTTTGGAAATTAGCAAACGGCAGAGGATGCTTGATGAATTAGGACATGAGGTAAAAACAATAGCCGGGAAGCGGCAGGTGGGGGCTGATTATATAATTCCGGAGCTGGAATATGACGATCCGGAGCTGGTGAAGATTAAGGAGAATGCTTTTTTCGAGATGAAAGACTATAAATATGTTGACGAGCTGTTATTCGAGATAGATAAAGTGGCGGCCAGGATAAAGCGGCAGCTGGATGAGATTCAAGCCCGGGAAAAATTTGATGTGATATTCGTGCACAATATATTTTCGCATATTGTTAATTTACCGGCTTCAAGAGCCTGGTACGAATTTACCAGACAGGGAACGAGCCAGATTATCGGGGTGCATCATGATTTTTATTGGGATGGACGAAACGCGCAAGTATTTCAGCCAACCAGTGATGAGATTAGAAAGTTTACGAGCAAATATCTGCCGCCGCAACTGGATAATTTACGGCACGTAGTGATTAACACTATCAATCAGCAGCGTCTGCGATCGCAATGCGGTATTAATTCGACGATAGTGCCGGATACTTTTGATTTTGATCAAGAGCCGTGGGTTAAAGATATGTATAATCAGACCCTGTCGGGCGAGGCTGGTTTGAAAGACAATGATTTAGTAGTGCTACAGGCGACGCGAGTGGTGGAGCGGAAAGGGATTGAGCTGGCGATTGATTTCGCGGCCGGGCTGGATGAGAAAAAGACGGAACTAGCGGGCCATACTTTATATAATGGGAAAAAGATAACTAAAGATTCTCGAGTGGTGCTGATGCTGGCCGGTTACACCGAGAATTTCGCTAAATCATATCGGGAAAAATTGGAGGATCATATATTACATCGGGGAATTGAGGCGGTATTTGTGGATTACATGATTGATTCAGAGCGAGGCCAGGGAGAAGGACGGAAAATATATTCGCTGTGGGATACATATGTGTATGCTGATCTGGTAACATATCCCAGTTTGTGGGAGGGTTGGGGCAATCAATTTATTGAAGCGGTGTTCGCCAAGAAGCCGCTGGTGGTGTTTGAATATCCAGTATTTAAAACTGATATTAAATCTGAAGGATATGATTATATTTCTTTAGGCGATTCACTGGGTATGGATCGCGCCAATCGCTTAGTGACAGTTCCGGATAATCATTTGGCCGGGGCGGTGTGGCAGGCGTGCCGGATGTTGACAGACAGCAAGACGGAACAGATATTGGAGGATAATTGGCAATTGGGAGACCGGTACCATGGGGAAACAGTTCTAAAGAGGATGCTGGAAACGTTATTGATGGAAAGAGCGACAGCCGCTAATTTTTAGTGTCTGGAAGTTCAAATTGCAAAATCAAAATGCAAAATGCCGCGATGGTAATCGCCCACAGTTTGGGGAAATCCCCTCTCTCCTCGAGGGGGGGGGAGAGGGCTAGGGTGAGGGGTGAAATTATGGCTAGAGAAATGACCCTCATCCCCGGCCCTTCTCCCTATAAATAAGGAGAAGGGAGAACGGTCTCTTCCTAATCTACCCGTTTATGTGCGGTCGAGGTTGTAATTTGGGTTTTTTAGTGTATAGTGGGCGCGGGTTGTTTAATGAGGTCTAGGTTTGTACTTTGACAATTTGGTTCTAGTTTAGGAGGAAAAATCGTGAGATGCATAGTTTTAATCGGTTGTTTGATGGTGACTCCCCTATCAGCCAAGACAGTTTATTTTGTGGAGGGCAACAGCTGGTTGTCGAGCATGGATGTTGATAGTTCGACGGTGAGTAGAATTGGCCGGTCAAATGTATCCTGGGACGATGTGGCGTGGTTTAATAACCAGCTTTTTGGTGTCGGAAATGAGCGTTTTTTTGAGATAAGTCCGGAAAATGGATTAGTTAGACAAATTGGCAATCAGCTGGATTTATCGACCCCGTGGCCGTTTATCAGCGCGGATCCAAAAGGATTAACAATTTCGAGTGAAGGCATTGCTTACCTGGTGGCCGATGAATTTCCGAGTGGCGGATTATTCACTATCAATTTGAATAACGGTGATACGCGACGAGTGGGGTCACTGCCATTTACACCTCGAGGCGACGCGGTGTTTGACGCACTGGGTAATTTGGCAGTAACAGGATGTACGGAAACAGGCTTGAGGAGGCAATGCGATGACTCGCGAGCTGATGATTTGTGGTCGACCAATCCGCTGACCGGAGATAGCAGTAGAATTGGTTCAATTAAGGATGAATCGGGGCGGAACGTAGCCGGAGTTGATGGATTAATGAATGTTGATGACCGGTTGATTGGTATTACGGGTCGCGGGGACTTGTATGACATTGACTGGTCAACGGCCCGGGCTACTTCCCTGGGCACGGTTGAACCAAGAATTTTAGCGACGGGCGCTACTTACGCGGATACTCAAGGGGCGGCAGTTAATCGGCTGGAAAGTCGATTGCCGATGCTTGACTTATCAGCCAACGGCTTGATCATTAATGCCCACGGGTGGACCGGTCCATTTGGCTCGCTGATTGAGAGCGTGCCGTGGGTGGATGAGATGGCGGCGGCCCAGAAAGATCGATTATCCAGATTGCCGGCTAATTCTCCGATCAAGTGGCAGGTTATACCCTACCATTGGGAGGAGTTGGCAGGCGGCACCAGGGATGACTTAACTCATATTATGAATGTGGGAACAAGCCTGGGGTTATTGGAGGGAGGCATTATTGGCCAACGCCAATATGACCATCTGTATATTTTTGCGTCCAGCGCCGGGGCCGGTTTCGGCAACGGTCTGATGCAGGAATATTTACGGCATAATCCGGGGGCCCAAGTGCATATAGTGTTTGCTGATGCATACACGCCTAATCAATCGCAAGTGGCCCAATATGGACGGGGAGCGACTTATGCCGAGCATTGGTTTGCTATTGACTCCACTGGAGCGGCTACTGAACAGCTATTGCCCGGGGCGCATAATGTTAACGTGGACGCCTTTGATGGTTTGCTGGAGTTTGGACATTTTGTGCCGCGACAGGAATATCTGAAAACAATAATTTCAGCAACAGTCAATCCGGATTTGGCCGGTTATGGATGGCAACAAACATTAATGGATTGGACGGGGCCTATTCAGGAATGGGCGCCCTGGAAGGAGCGGCCGATAAATAATGGTGAGGCGGTACTGCCGGCGCTTAATCCTCCCCCATCGGGACGACCGGTGCGAGTGGATGAAAGATTGGATAACCAGTTGCGGTTCACGGCGGCTAATGTGACGGCCGAGGGAAACGTGCAATTAGGAAGTTTGGATATGGTATTATCAGCCACGCCCAGGAGAGAAGCATTGGCGCCGGTGAAGATTCAATCCAGTCAACCGTATAATTTGTTATCGCTGAATGTGCAATTCAGCGGGGAGGCGGGAGCTGAAGGACTGTTGTCGATTGGATTGGGTGGTGAAAACCGTTGGACGCTGGATCAGAGAACGGTGGCCGGGGGCATACAGAATTATATATTTCCTTTAGATCAGGACTATGTGGACGACGGGACATTGACGTTTCGGTTGGTTAATTTTACTTCTTCCGAAACTCAAGTTTTGATTAGCAACGTAATCCTGGGTCGGGATACTGTGTTCAGAGCACCGGATTTACGGGCCGGCGACGCGGATCATGATTTAGATTTTGATCAGCTCGATATCGTTAAAGTGATGCTGGCCGGTAAGTATTTATCCGGAGAGGTCGCGACTTGGGGAGAAGGAGACTGGAATGGAGCACCGGGAGGATGGGCAGATTCTCCTCCACCGGGTGACGGCATGTTTGATCAGCTGGATATCGTGGCGGCCCTGAAGGGAAATAACTATTTGCGGGGAGCCTACGCGGCCGAGTGGGAATTAGTTATGGTTCCGGAGCCGTCGACGATTCAGTATTTAGGATGGTTATTGACCACGGCCGGACTAATTTGGGGCAATAAAAAGTTTCTTATGAATTGATTTCTATACCACCTCACGGATGAGGTGGTTTTTTTGTAAGAAAAAGCCTCCGTTTTAAAGAGGCGTGGTTGGGAGGTTAATAGATGATTCGGCGAAGTTTTAGGCGGGGAGATCCGGGTCATCAGGTTTGGGTGCGGCGGCCTTTTCGGCGGCGGCTTGGCGCATTTCCCGTTGAATTGCATCGTAAACTTCCTGGCGATGGACGGGAATTTCGGTCGGCGCCTGGATGCCTAGACGGACTTTGTCGCCGCGAATGTCAACGATGGTAATGACGACGTCGTCACCGATCATAATGCTTTCGTCGAGATGTCGGGAGAGAACTAGCATTTCAGAGCCTCCAATATAACTGGGGATAAATGAGTTTTAATACTGATCAAACTTAATCGGTGTATTATTTACTCTCCTTCCCTGCTTGTATTTGTGCCTGTTCCAGCTTAAGACGTTTCATTGCTTCAAGAACTTCCCGGCGATGGACTGGTACATCCTTGGGTGCTTCGATGCCAAGGCGAACTTTGTCGCCGCGGATGTCAACAATGACGATGGTGATGTTGTCATTAATCACAATACTTTCGTTTTTTTTCCGAGAAAAAACAAGCATGGTTACCTCCTGTGTTTGGTAGGGTTTTGTTTGAGATAAGTAAAAGGTACAAATCCGCAGTTGTTGTACCTTTTTGGGGATTATTTGTCAAATTCGGCGAGTGAAAAACAATAAGGCGGAGCTTGGTGAAAAACTATTATATTGAAGCGGGTCCTGTCGTCACTGCACCCCCGCCCGACCGCATCGGCCCTTAAAGGGGCCTGCTGGGGCTCGGCGGGGGACCCCCGTGACGCCACCCGCCTATTCTTAGAAGTTTTTCACCAGGCTTCAGACATCGCTTTTGACAAGTAGTTGTAATTGTATTATTATGTTCTGTTTTAGCAAAATAACTTTATTAATGCCTGATAAAAGCCAAGACAACTGTCATATTGGGATGATCCTGACATTTAATGAGGTGTCTTTTAGACAGCTGAAATTGGCAATTGATTCCATAAAAAAGCTGTTGTCAGATAAAGGCGCTCGAGTAAGCTTTGTGGTGGCGGATAATCCGAGCTGGCCGGTTAGCGAAGTTGATTTAGCGGCTGATTGGCCTGATACATACTTTATTCCGGGGGAAAAGCGGGGGCCAGGCACGGCATATATAAGGGGATTTTTGTATGCTGATAAAGTATTAAAGACCGATCATTTAGTAATGCTGGATATAGATGGCGGATATTCCCGGGAAGAGATAAACCGATTAGTGAAGAAAAGTTTGGGGAGCGGTCAGCCGGTGATAGGCACACGGAAGATGACTACAGAGAATGAGCGGCTGCCCAAAAAGTTGCTTAATCTGCTGATGCATTGGCAGACACGGTGGTGCGGCATTGACGAAGAATTAACCGGTCCGGTGGCGCTTCCGGCGCGCGCCGTAGAGAGTTTTGACCTGACCAGCATGCCAGATGGGAAATGGGAGTGGCTGTGGGCTTTGGCCAGGAAATTAGATATGGCCGGAACACCGGCTGGGGCCTGGCGATTGAAGCAGGGGGGCGGCAGTGGAAAAAAAAGTTCTTATGCGTTGATCGGCCAGGGTTGGGCATTGATCAGGCAGATGCGGCCGGGGCGAGATAGACTTTTAAATCAGAAAGTGAGGCTGGTTCTGGGCCTGATAGCCGGGGCGGCGGTGGGATCGATAGGGATATGGCTGATCACGGGATTGACCGGATGGGCCGGATTGGCAGCGGCTTTATCAGCCATGCTGTTATTCCAGGGAATATTTACTTTGGGCTGGATGGTATACGCCTGGCAGAACGAGCAAGTGATGGATCAGTGGCGTTCACCTAAAACATATTTGCGTCCGAAACATACTTTTACCGCCATCGTGCCGGCTCGACATGAAGAGAAAGTTATTGCCCAGACGGTGCGGGCGGTGGCTAAATTAAATTATCCCCAAAACATGTGCGAGATAATTGTGGTGTGCAGAAGTGATGATCAGGGGACAATCAGGCAAGCGAAGGCGGCGCGGGAATTACTGCCGGGGTATAACATAAAGGTTTTGGAATTTACGGATGGACCAATCAATAAGCCCAGAGGATTGAATGTGGCCTTGAAGGAGGCGCGGGGTGATATTGTGGCGATTTTTGACGCGGAAGACCAGCCGGGACGGGACATTTATCAGGTGGTGAATACCATGATGTTGAAAGGAAATGTCGACGTGGTGCAATCCGGAGTACAATTAATGAATTATGCTGATCGGTGGTGGTCAGCCCTGAATGTGCTGGAGTATTATTTCTGGTTTAAGTCCGGTTTGCCATTTTTGTCCAGGATGGCACAAGTTATTCCGCTGGGGGGAAACACGGTATTCTTCCGCCGGGAGTGGCTTAAGATGATTGACGGCTGGGATGATAAATGCTTAACGGAAGACGCGGATGTGGGGATCAGGCTGGCCAGGCTGGGAGTGCGATTAGCGGTGACATATGACGAAAAGCATGTAACACAAGAGGAAACACCATTAACTATATCAGATTTTATCAGGCAGAGATCCAGATGGGATCAGGGTTTTTTACAGATTTTTGCCAAGGGTGATTGGCGAAGATTGCCGTCAATGAAACAGCGTCTGCTGGCCGGATATATATTATTGTGGCCGTTTGCTCAAGCGGCCCTGGCCTTATACGTGCCGGTAGCTTTAGGAGTGGGATTCTGGTTGAAATTACCGGTGGGATGGTCGCTATTTTCTCTGATGCCTTTATATATGCTGTTGATGCAGATGGCCGCGCAGATGCTGGCGTTTGATGAATTTATACGCCGTTATTACCGGAAGATATCGGGAAAATATTTACTGGTAGTGATGGTGACCTATCTCCCCTATCAGTTATTGCTGGGGTACGCGGCGGTGCGATCATTGATTAGGTTTATGAAGGGTCAAACCGGCTGGGAGAAGACGGCCCATGTAAATGCCCACCGAATTGAGGCGCAGGTCCCGGCCGGGGAGGAATCAGAAAGGGTATACGTATGAACTGGCCAGAGATAATTAGGAAGAATGAGAAATGGCTGATAGTGGGACTGCTGGTGGTGGTGGCCGCGGTGCATGGATTTAACATGTGGGGTTTTCCATATCTGGAAAATGATGAGGGGGTTTATGTGTCTCGCGCCTGGGCGCTATTAAACGAAAGCAAGTTGGATATTTATACATATTGGTATGATCATGCTCCGGGAGGGTGGATGCTGATATCAGCCTGGGGATTTTTAACCGGCGGGTTTGATACTTTTGGTATAGCTATAAATTCCGGTCGGGCATTTATGCTGGTTATTCATATAGCATCCGCGGCCTTGGTTTATTTCATTGGCAAACGATTAACCGGAAATCCACTGGTGGCGGCCGGGGCGGTGCTGATTTTTTCGATGTCGCCGCTGGCGATATATTTCCAGCGGCGGGTATTGCTGGATAATATAATGGTGTGGTGGGTATTGTTATCATTAGCGCTGTTATTGAGAAAGAGAGTTCATTTGAGCCATATATTCTATAGCGGACTGGCTTTTGGAGCGGCCGTGCTGACTAAGGAAAGCGCGGTGATGTTTGGACCGGCTTTGGCTTACGCGGTGTACGTTGTTAGCCAGCCATCACAGCGCCGGTTCGCGATAGTGTTCTGGCTGTTAATATCTATGGTAGTGGTGTCGTGGTTTGTAGTGTTTGCCGGATTGAAAGGAGAATTGTGGCCGGCGACAGCTGGTGAGCATGTGAGTTTGATATCTTCGTATAGGAATTTTGCCGGCCGGGGAGAAGGAGTGCCGTTCTGGCGGGAGAATAGCGATTTACGATTCAACCTGGCGGATTGGTGGCTTAGAGATCCATATTTCATGGCTATAGCCGGCGGGACTTTAGCGGCGGCCATAGGGGCCAGTTTCAGAAATATAAAAATTCGAATAATAACTTTATTGGCGCTTGGTTATGGAGTATTTCTGATTCGCGGGGGCCTGGTGATTAACTTTTATTTATTACCGATGATACCCTTTATAGCGTTATTGGCGGCGATGCTGATTAGCAAGGGTTACCAGAGAATCTTATCAAGGCCGGCGGCGGGGGCAATGATGATTATTACTTTATTATCGGGAGTAGCGCTGATGCAGATTTATGGGCAGGGCAGTTATTTGCGGGATAATGAAACAACGCCGCAAATAGCGGCTTTGAAATGGGTTAAAGAGAATGTGAAGGCTGGCGATAACGTGGTAATTGATGATACATTACTGGTTGATCTGCGAGCTGATAATAGGGATGGAACGAATAGCGCCTGGAAAGTAGAGAGCGACCCGGAAGTAAAGGAAGGCGCCTTGCAGGGTGACTGGAGAAATATTGATTATCTGATTTTGAGCCATGAGATGGTGAAGCAAAGCGAGCGGGGGGCGTTTAAGCTGATACCGGAAGCCTTAGCAAATGCCACTTTAATCAAGGAGTGGCGGGAAGATAACGGCAGTTTTATCGATATTCAAAAGTTGATTAGCACCAATGGAGATTGGATGAGCGTGTATAAGGTTCAGGCTAAAGATGAAATTGCTTTCAGCAAATTGTGGTCCGGTTATTTGTCCAGATTCCGCCAGGGGTATGGACAAATCGTTAATCCGAGTAATGGCTTTACCACTTCGGCCGGGCAGGCGGGAGGCATGTGGATGGCGTTGATGCAGGATGACCAGGATAACTTCGATGAGATTTGGCGGTGGACAAAACATCATCTGCAAAATCGGGCGACGGATAATCTGTTTTCCTGGTTGTGGAAGGGGGATGAGATATTGGATCCGGCTACGGCGGCGGGAGCGGATCAGGATATCGCCATGGCTCTATGGCTGGCAGGTGAGAAATGGGATAAGGCAGAATACCTGGACGAAGCTAAAATAATTATAAATGATATCTGGCGGCAAGAGGTGCGGTGGGTGGATGGCCGTTACGTGGTGACGGTGGGGGCCGGGGGCGCGGAATTGTATTATGATGGATATCTGGTGAATCCGGGGTATTTGTCACCGGCTTATTACCGGATGTTCGCGGAGGCTGATAGCTTGAGACCGTGGCAGACAGTGGCCCAGGACGCGTATGTGTGGCTGGATAAAATTAGTCAGATGGAGGGTAATCAGACGGGACTGCCGGTGCAGAAAGTGATTATTGACAGTAAGTCCGGCGAAGTGAGAGCGGCCACTCAACTATTTGGGGATGAGGCCGGGTGGACAGGCGAGAATAGCTGGATGACTTTTTGGAGAGTGTCGCTGGACGCACAGTGGTGGCAGGCGCCTAAAGCGTACGCTTATTTAAATAGAATGGCGCCGGAGGTGGAGAAACTGTGGAGTAAGCATAAACAATTCGGGAAATATTATGACGAGAAGGGCCAGATCGTGGATCCGGCCGGCAATATGACCAGCGTGACGGGAGCGTTGACGGCTCTATCAATTGCCGATAATGATTTGGCGCGAGAGGTCTACGGGAGACAAGTGGTGCCTAAATTTACGGGGATTGAGCCAGGTTGGCCGGGAGTTATGGATCCGGAAGTGTTTAGCTGGCTGACTTTGGCCACGGCTTTATATCTGGATCGATTGCCGTGAATCAGTATAGTTACCTATTACAGGTTGGGAAGATTTAGGCTGGCTTGCCTGGTTCATAGCTGGAGGGCGGAAAACGCATTAATTGGTTACTTACTTGTTCCCAGGATTGAAATTCAATGGCCCGGTCATCGATGTAGGCGATGGCGGGGGGTTTATTATTGGTGAGTTCATGGTAGTGGGTACCCTTAATAAATCCATGCTGGTGGAGCCATTGCTCGATCTGACGACGCTGTTGTTCGGCAGTACCGTGACCGGGCCACAAGCGAGCAGTAACAATGTGAATTTCAAAGCCATCAGCAGTTAATGAGGCCAATGATTCTTTAGCGCCATGGATGGGGGGATCATACATGGTGCCATCGTGATATTTTTTAGAATATTGATGGATTACTCCGTCCAGATCGACTGATATGATAGGCATGATATGAGTTTAGGACGAGATTCTGGCAGAATGCAACTGTTATCTAAGATCAGTTCCCAGCGGATAGCAAGGTGTTCAAAGTTTAACTTTAATGTGGGGTTATTGAAGCTTGTGGGGATATTGTGATGGTATTTAATTTTAGTAGCGCGCAAATTAAAAATGCCGCACTCAATAAAGCACGGCTGGTTTGGATTGATAGAAAAGAAGGTATTAGCCAAAAACTATATGGCTTCCCAGGTGTGGCGGTAGAGGCGAGTGGGGGGATTAGCACCGCGGAATTGCCACATCCATGACTGGTCAATGAGCAAACAGCAAATCATATCCCAGGCTGGGCGTCGGTTGGTCAGTAAATGACGGGTGACGAACCACCAGATGCGAGGATTTGTTCGCAGTCCGCGAAACATATGATGCAGCCAGTACTCTGAAGTTTCATGGTAGTCGCGGGTTCCGTCCTCTTCTTCAATGAGCTTAAATAGGCCATTCGCGCATCGGGCAAGTTGCCCAGGCTCGGGATACCAGTCACCAAACGTTTTGAGGAACAGCAGAGCAAAGTGATATTCATCAGAACCTTTGCGAAAAGATTGATGGCCGCGAGAGATGGCGGCCGGATCAACCTGGTTCTGCTCCCGAAAATGAATGGCTGTGGTCGCCAGCCGGTCACCCTTATTGATCAGCCTATGACAGATGGCGAACATCTGCCGATATATATCGTCGGCATGGTTAGCCATGGCATCGGCTACTTGCACAAAATGTTCAAGGGATCCGTTGGCAACGATGCACGAGAACGTGCCGTCCCACTCGGCGGGAATTTTACGATAGTCCATCAGCCGAATATCAAGTCCATGAAAAGAGCCGTAGCGAACCTGCGGTGGTGAGATAGTAATTCCTACCGCGTCAGCACCGCACCGCATGGCTGTTTTGAGAAGCCGGCCATGACCGCAACCAATGTCGAGAAGCTTAGATTCTTTGGCGCAGTTGACCTGATCCAGCAGATACGCGGCCTGGGTTTCCTGGGCCCGCACGTAACTGGCGCGATCTGATCCGTAGTTTCCCAGGTATTTGCCGTCGGTGTAATCGAACATTTCGGCAAGTGGGGCAAAGGCCAAAATGTCATAGCACATGACCACGGTCGGGTCGGTTACATCAAGTGATGGCAGGCTCGGTGCGGATAGGGTTTGGGAACTCATTTTACTCTCTCCTTCTTTTGTGATTAGTAATAGAACAAACACATCCCAACGCTGGGGCGTGCGAACAAGACTATCACATATTTGAAGAAGCTAGTCAAATTTTTTTAAGGTAACTGCCCCCTAACTGGGAACAAAGACACCACCAAACAGCCATATTAGGCTGTTTAGCGTGGTTTATTAGTATCCGGGATATTTACGCTTCCTCCAGATTTTGCAGACGCGCCCAGAAGTTATCTCTATCAGTTCTCCAGGTGCTCCAGGCGCTTTAGCGCCTTGTTCTGTTTTGGAGCCGAAACTCTTTTTGCGCTTGATAACCAGCGGGCGCAATGACCGCTCGGCTTTGTTGTTGTCGATGACCGCTCGGCTTTGTTGTTGTCGGAAGGAATGCCTCTGGTAGTTAAGCAGGTGAACAGAGATGCCTGATAATCCAACAGGTGTTTTTTGAGATTAACCAGCTTACGCGGATCCAGTCGGTGCGGCGGGCATAGTTTTCGCACTTGGCTGGTTAGCTGCCCGGCCTGTTTATCCCGCCTGGTTTGATCAAAGGATTGTTGGCGATATTTTTCCATTCTTTCATATATCACCATCAGACCGGCATACCAAGTAACACAGTGAGCGTGTTTTTCTTTCGACAGAGTTTTCAGGTTAGCCAAATCACGGGCCTTGCGGATCAGATGCGCCCAGCACAATTGATGTTTCCGGGCCAGTTTACGGTAGGGGCTGTAACCATCACTGATGATAACGCCGACATAATGGCCGATAAATTGTTTGGCGTGATGGGTGCCGCGGGATAAGGCCAGCTTAAACAAAACGTGATTAGTCTTGGTTCCCGTTTTAACCCAGGCATAGCAGTGTTTGGCATAAGTCTGGATATCCCAGGTGGTCTCGTCGAGGTGGTTGCCGGGTTGACCCCTGATGTCAGCGTCTATCCGATGATACTCGGGACGCCATTTTATGCCTTTCTCGGCTAGAATACGAGTAATTTCCGCGTCCGACACAATTAGACCGAAGAAATCCCGCAAGGTAGTCTTTACCTGTTCGTAGGTTTGGTCCAGCACCGTGATTAAATACGGAATAACCAGCTTAACGTTAGGACCCAGGGTGCAGGTTTGGCCCCGCAGGTCAGCGGCCGAAGTCCACTTGCCGCACCGGGCGCACTGGCCTCGCTCAATGGTTAGTTTAGTTACCTTCTTTAAGGCTCGATTGATTAAAGCGGTAATATCAATGTCTTCAATAAAGCGAAACACCGTGACTAATTCAACCAGCTGGCCGTCGCAGTGTTTGCACGTACTAACAGTCAGTGGCTGGGGGGCACGCGTTACTTCAGATGCTGATGGATTGGGACGCCTGGGCGGCGGGGATAGCTTCTTTTG
>QIFI01000093.1 GCA_003229735.1 Candidatus Anderseniibacteriota bacterium
CATATGAGGCAAGTGCATGGAGGGGTTATTGTCCGGGGATGGCATAGCGGCGCAGTCCGCGCACAAACAGCACGCGCATGATAATAATGAAACCGATGGCCCAGATGACCTGATAAAAAATTAGCTGGAGGGCGGCCGGACCTACGACTTGGCCGAGCAGGATTTCGGCGGGGGCGGATATTATGTAGCGGAAGGGCAGGAAGCTGAAAGCGGTGTATAGCCAGTCGGGCATCATGGCAAAAGGAATAAGGACACCGGAGGCGACTTGAGTTAGGAGGAAGCGGTAGCTCATCAGCTCCTGGGCGTCTTCCAGCCAGAAAGCCAGGAGCCCCAGGCTTAGATCGAAGGTGAAAGTAATGATGAAGGCCAGGAGGAGACTTAACAGAAATGGCCCCAGATTAGTTAGCGAGAATATAATCGGGGAGACGGCGTCAGGGAAGATAATAAAGGCAATAACTAATATAGGCAGGATAAATATCAGCTGAAATATTTTATTAGTCAGGTTATTAACTAAAAAATCCCAGTAGATGGCCGGGGGGCGAATCAGATATTTAACTATTGTGCCGTTCAGGATTTGCTGGATCAAATAGTAGCCGCGCCAGGATGAGGTGATCAGGCGGATCAGTATAACCAGGATATAGTAGGTGAGAATGTCGCGGGGGATTAAATTGGCGTTTGATCGGGCAATGGTGTACCAGATGGCCAGAGAAATGAGTGGAGTGGCGGTCATGGCGGCGGTCCAGATTAAGATATCACCTCGATAGAAGAGGGCGCGATGCCACTCCAGGATAAAGATCCGGATTAGTTTACGCATAGTCCTGTTTGGTGAATAGCTCGCGGACCACGTTTTCCAAAGATGGTTCTTCGATAGTGATATCTTCAATGGGTAATTTTTCCAGCAGGGCGGCGGCCCGGCGGGTGGTGTCGGCGCGGGGAACCTGGATAGAGGCCCGGTGGGGATTAAATTTGGTGACCTGGCCAAAAGGCTCCAGGTCTGATTTGTTTATCGGCTGGGTGAAAGTAAGCACGATGCGTTTGTGATCAACGTGCCGGTTGATTAATTCCGTGGTGGTGCCGTTGAAGGCGATTTGACCATGGTCGATGATGACCAGGCGATCGGCTAACTGGCGGACATCGTCTAAATTGTGGCTGGTGAGGATGATGGTGGCTTGGTGCTGCTGCTGGTAATGTTTGATGAATTCCCGAATCTTTTTTTGAACCACTACATCCAGGCCGATAGTGGGCTCGTCGAGGAATAATACTTTAGGGTAATAGATGAGGGCGGCGGCCAGTTCGCCGCGCATGCGCTGGCCTAGAGATAATTTGCGAACCTGGATTTTGAGAAAGTCTTTAAGTTCCAGGAGTTCAGTCAGTTCAAGCAGGCTTTGGTTAAAGTCCGGTTTAGTCATTTCATAGATGTCGCGCTGGAGGAGCAGGGAATCATAGAGCGGTAAATCCCACCATAACTGGGCTTTTTGGCCCATAACCAGAGATATTTGTTTAAGATAATCCTTTTTTCTCTGCCAGGGAGTGAAGCCCAGAACATTTGCCTGGCCAGTGGTGGGATAGAGAAGCCCCGACAGCATTTTTATAGTAGTGGTCTTACCAGCACCATTGGGTCCGATAAAGCCAATTAACTGGCCGTGGCTAATAGTTAAATCGATACCCTTTACCGCCTCAACCATTTCGTATTGTCGGTTTATTAAGCTTTTGAGAGAGCCTTTGAGGCCCGGATCTTTTTTATGTATTCGGTAAGATTTGCTTAAATTTTTAATCTCAATTACGTTTGACATAAGATGAGAATGAATGATATCATGTTTGATTGGTTTTTAAAAGTGTGTTATTATAATGATATTGATGGAAACTAATTTGACCGCGTATGGGGGGACCAATAAGTTGGGGGCGGGCAGCGTGAGGCCACGAGCGGGTAAGCAGCGCACTCAAAGAGTGCTTTTTTTAACGGTGGGGATTTAGGCACTACCACAAAATAATTTACTAATCTTACGCTCAATCTATATCCATCTATGACTTTTTCTCAATCAATAAACACTCACCCTTCGACTTTGCTCAGGATAAACTGTAGTTATACTACAGCTCATATTTCTCTTATTCAAAAAAGCCATATCTGGACACAGCTTGAACGTAATCTTAGTAAATTATTTTGTGGTGGTGTCTTATAGTTTATGACTACTGCTACAAAATATTCGGCGCGAGCGCAAGATCGATCTTCACTGCGGCAGTACCTGGAAGAGATAGGTGAATCGCCTTTACTGACGGCCAAAGAGGAAGCGGAGTTGGCGACAAAAATTCAAGCTGACGGAAACGAGGCGGCGCGGCAGAAATTAATGAGGTCGAATTTGAGGCTGGTGGTGAGTATCGCCAAACAATATACGTCCCCTCGAGATCCGGATTTATTATTGGATTTGATTCAGGAAGGGAATATTGGATTAATGAAAGCGGTGGACAGGTTTGATCCGACGTTTAAGACCAGGTTTTCGACCTATGGGGTGTACTGGATAAGGCAGGCTATTTTGAGAGCTTTGAAAGCTCGCAGAATAGTGAGACTGCCGGAGAACGTGATAGATAGAGTGGTAAAAATGAAGCGAACCCGTCAGCAGTTATATCAGGTATTGGGCCGATGGCCAACGCCGGAAGAACTGGCCCGGGAAATGAAATTGCCGACGGCAACTATCATGCAGTTGGAGGAGGCCAGCACGGAGATAGTGTCTCTTGATCAGCCGGTGAGAAGCAAGGAAGGTGAGGATGAGACGCATCTGGGAGATTTGATAGAGGATACGGAAACTTTGGGGCCGAGCCATATCACGCAGAGAGAGATATTAAAAGATGAGATTCGATCGGCGGTGGAGAGTTTGCCGCCTCGGGAAAAAAAGATACTGGAGATGAGGTTTGGGCTGGCCGGCAATGATCCTTATACGCTGGAAGATATCGGGAAAGAGTTTGGAATTAGCCGGGAGAGGGTGCGGCAATTGCAAAATGTGGCGTTGTCGAGACTGCGGCATAGGGAAGGAGTTAAGCGAGTGCGCTGAGCTGAAACTTAGCGAATTTCTAATTTCTAATTTTTGTTCAATTTCTAATGAACTAATTTTCAGACTGGTGATACACTGGGCGGTTGAGGAAATAAGATTGAGGAAGTTAAGTGGTATAATGATAGTATGGGCGAGTTTTTATATGGGGCGGCGACCAGCGCTCATCAGGTGGAAGGTAATAATGTTCATAATGACTGGTGGGCTTGGGAGCAGAGGCATCCGGAAGTAGAGAATTCGGGTCGGGCGGCGGATCACTATCGATTATTCAAGGAGGATTTTAAGCTGGCGAAATCGTTTAAGCATAATGCTCATCGTCTGTCACTAGAGTGGAGTAGAATCGAGCCGGAATCAGGGAAGTTTGACAAGGCGGCATTAGCGCATTACCGGGAAGTGCTGACGGAATTAAAGCGTCTGGATATGAAGGTGCTGGTTACTTTGCATCACTTTACTAATCCCCAATGGCTGGCTGTTCGAGGCGGCTGGTTAAATGGGCAAACGCCGGAGCGATTTGTTAAGTACGCGGGGATGGTGAGCGATTATCTGGGGGACCTGGTGGATTACTGGATAACTATCAATGAGCCGATGGTGTACGCGGCGCAGTCATATTGGCGGGGGGAATGGCCGCCGCAGAAAAGAAATTTATGGTTGATGAATCGGGTAATTAAGCAAATGGCCAGGGGGCACAAGCACGCGTATAGAATGCTGAAGAAAAAGCGGCCGGAGGTAGCGGTGGGAATAGCCAAACATGTAGTGTCATACGTGCCGGAAGAGCCGGATGAACTTGACGATCGACTGCTGGCCAGTCTGGAAAATTGGTGGTTTAATCACCGCTGGTTTCAATTAACGGGTAAGTCAAACGATTTTATCGGGGTGAATTATTATTTTGAGCGGACGGTGAAGGCTTCGCTGTGGCCGCCCCTGGCCAAACAAGTGCCGTGGCATGGGGCCAAGTCGGAGCTGGATTGGCCGATTAGACCAAAGGGATTGACGCGAGCGCTAAAAGAAATGTGGCGGTATAAATTACCTTTATACGTGACCGAGAACGGTTTGGCTGATCAGGACGATAATCAGCGGCCGGATTTTATTCGGGATCATTTGCGGGCAGTGGAGCGGGCGCAAGCCGAAGGAGTGAAAGTACAGGGATATTTTCACTGGTCGCTGTTGGATAACTTTGAATGGGCGGAAGGTTATAAAGCCAGGTTTGGGTTAGTGGCTGTGGATTACCAGACAATGAAGCGCCGGCCCAGACTTTCTGCCCGAGTGTATCAGGCAATCATTGAGCAAGCGACCGAGGGTTCGTAGACGCTATAAACTGCGGTAACATATAAACATGCTTTGGTTTGGGTTGGCATTGACGGCGCATGTGGGAAATGCTTTGGTTTTTATAGTTGATAAGAGTTTGCTGAAGAGCGGGGGGATAATTAGTCAGCCATTGAGGTATGCTTTTTGGTCGGGGCTATTGGCGGTGGCGGCGGTAGTGGTATTGCCGTTTGATTGGATGCGGCCGACTTTGTTTATGGTGGGCTGGTCGGTGGCGGCAGGAGTATGGCATCTGGCGGCGCTGTGGTTTTTCTTTACGGCATTGAAGGAAGGTGAGCCATCAAGAGTAGTGCCGATAGCGGGATCGGCGGTGCCGCTATTTACGTTGGTTTTGGCGGTGACAGCGTTGGGAGAAGTGTTGGCGATGAGGCAATTGGCGGCGGTGATAGTGCTGATAGCGGGAGGGGCTTTATTGAGTGTGCGGATAGGCGACACTTTAGGCTTGTCGAAGAAGGTGGTGTTAATGACAGTGATCAGCGGAGCTTTTTTCGCGGCGTATTTTGTGACGGTTAAATATTTATATGATGGTTCAGATACTTTTCTAGCGGTGTTCGGGTATAGCCGGATAATTGAGGGTCTATTGGCGCTGGTATTATTGGGGCCGCTGGTTTGGCGGCAGGGACGGAAATATCCGGCGCCGGCAGTGGAAAGGGGAAGCAGAAAAAAAGGGAGGAGCCGGTTGGTGGGCAGTGTGTTTGTCGGTAATAAGGTATTGGCGGCCGGGGCATTTTTACTGCAGGGTTATGCTATTAAACTGGGCAGTGTGACAGTGGTGAATTCATTGCAGGGGGTGCAGTATCTATTTTTGTTAATCATGGCCATAATAGTTTCCAGGAAATGGCCGAATTTGTGGCGGGAAGAGTTACAGCGAGTGTCGTTGGCGCAGAAACTGACCGGGATAATTACTATCAGTTTGGGGTTAATGCTTTTGGTATGAGATTACGAAGAATTATTATCGGTGGTCTGGTTAGCTTTATGGGGATAGTAATATTGGCAGTGGTGGTGTTAGCGGCGGCTTGGCCATGGAGTGACGAGGCTGTTTTTGGGGTGACTTTTTCACAACCTCATACAGTCGGGATTGGTCTGGACTGGCAAGAAACATATCAGGCAATTTTGAAAGATTTGGGAGTGAGGCGGCTGCGCTTGAGCGCCTATTGGAACGCGGTAGAGCCGGAGGATGATGAATATGATTTTAAGGACCTGGATTGGCAGATGGATGAGGCGGCCAAATATGAGGCTAAAGTAGTGCTAAGTATTGGGCGCAAGCTGCCCAGGTGGCCGGAGTGCCACGCGCCTGGATGGTCGGCGTCTTTGACCGAAGCCGCCCAGCAGGAGAAAGTGCTGGAGATGCTGGAGGAAGTGGTGGCCAGGTACAAGGATCATCCGGCTTTATACATGTGGCAATTGGAGAATGAGCCGGTGCTTGATTTTGGGGAGTGTCCGCCGCAAGATCTGGAGTTTTTGAGACGAGAGGAAAAGCTGGTGCGGCAATTGGATATCGATCATCCGATATTGATTACGGATTCAGGGGAACTTAATTCCTGGTTGGCGGCGGCCGGGTTTGGAGATGTGCTGGGGACGACTATGTATCGGACAGTGTGGTCAAGTCGGACGAACAAACCTTTTTCATATGATTATATTTTTCCGTCCTGGTTATATCGGTTGAAATCCAGGTATATAAAGGTGCTTAGGGGTAAAGATACTTTAATTTCAGAATTGCAGGGGGAGCCCTGGGGAGCCAAATCCTGGCTAGAGATGACAAAAGATGAGCGGGCGAAGTCGATAACTCCGGAGAGGCTGGCAGAGCTGGGAGATTTCGCGATCAGGACAGGACTCCCGGAAGTTTATTGGTGGGGGGTGGAGTATTGGTATTGGGAGAAAGAAATTAATGGCGATGACCGGTATTGGGAGGCGGCCCGGGCGTATTACTAAGTCACCACCACAAAATAGCTTACCAATTTTATGCCCAACCTATATCCATCTATGACTTTTTCTCAATCAAAAAAGCCATATCTAGCTAGATAAAGCTTGAACATAATCTTAGTAAGTTATTTTGTGGTGGCGCCTAAGTCGAAGAGGTTAGGAGAACAGAGATTAATACGAAGGTGATGATATAGGTGACGAAGATGATAGTGCCGATTAGAAATAGTTCCTGGCGATTGGGCGAAGTCGGTTTTTTTGGAGGCATAATGAAATAATATCACAATATTGATTGATAAATCTAATGGACGAGGTAGTATTAGCGGTGGTTATAGTGGTTCTTTTTAGGGAGAATTAAGATGCTTGAGCAATTGGTGGCGACGGTACGTGGATATAAAGGAATTTTGAAATATTCATTTCGGAGGGAGGAGAGGAGCGCCATGAGCGATAATTGTTTTGGATTGCCGGTTCGGGCGGCGCGGCGACATGGGATTTGGCTGCCGCCGGACTTTGATCGATTATTGGAGTGGGGGAAAGCTATAGAGATTGGGAGTGTAAACGATTTGCAGCCATTTGATTGGGTGTTAACGGCTAGTTGGTGGGGTGGTTACAGTCGGGATAGATTGAAAGACGCGGGGCATTTGTATATCGCGACCGGTGAGGAAACGGTGATTCATTTGGCTTCCAAAGCAGGAGTGACAGAGGTTATGGCAGTATCAGTTTTGGAAAACTCTCTTATTTTTCGCGGAGTGTTGCGGCCAAATTTAAGTCATCGCGTTTAAGCCATCGCATTTAGCGAGGGCTTTTTTCTGTTAAGAACAGATAAGGCATCTCCGACCAGATAGAGTGAGCCGGTGATGAGGAGGGTGCGATTGACAGGGAGATGCTGTAGAGATAATTTAATGGCTTGTTTGAGATCCGGGATGGCGGTGATGTCGGATAGGGTGTTCGACATCTTTTGGTTAGGATATCCGGCACCTGGTTGGATGTGTCTGATCAGCTGATCAGCGGGAGTGGGTTGATGCTTGGCCTGGGAGACGATGACATAGGGAAATAGTTCGGTTAGTTGGATGATCTCGGTGTCCATTTGTTTATCCTGTTTGGTGCCAATGATGAGAGAGTGAGGAGCGGGAATGTCTTTTTGAGTCAGATAGTTAATTAGGGCTTGTAGACCGGCCGAGTTATGGGCGCCATCGAGCAGAATAAATGGGTTATGGGAGACCATATCCAATCTGCCCGACCATTTAACAGTAGCCAGACCGGTTTTAATGTGAACCAACTTTACACACCTGGTGTGTAAAGTTGGTTGGAGGAATTGGAGAGCGAGCAGGGCAGTGAGGGCGTTATTGATTTGGTGATGGCCAAGAAGCGAGAGGCTGAATTTTGCGTTTAGAAGCTCTGTGGACGTCATTTTAACACCTGGTGTTAAAATGGGGGGGAGATGGCCGGTAGACTGCTTTTCAACATCGGGTGTTTGAATGGGGTGGTTGGGGGTTGGGGGGGGAGAATTTTGAGGATGGTTGATTGTTTGGACTGAAAAGGTCTGGCCGGAGAGTGAGGTGTTTAAGGTTTTAGCCCGGAGTTGATGATGAACGGATATAAATTCAGAGCTTTGTCGGCGGCAGGCATGGTGAAGCAGATCAAGAATATGGGGATCAGTTTCGGCAGTGATGAGCGGGATGCCGGGTTTAATTATGCCGGCTTTGTGTTTGGCGATGGCGGCCTTGGTGCGGCCCAACCAGGCTTGATGATCGATACCGATATTAGTGATGATGGATAGGAGCGGGGTAATGACATTGGTGGCGTCGAGGTCGCCGCCCATGCCGACTTCGATGATGGCCAGGTCGATTTGCCGGCGGGCAAAATAATCAAAAGCCAAGGCAGTAGTAAATTCAAAAAAGGTGGGCTGCAGGTGGATAGACGCGGCAGTTTGTCTGATTCCGGCAATGTGCCGGGCGAGATGGCTATTGGTAAGGGGCTGATTATTAATCTGTATTCGCTCGTTGAATCTAATCAGGTGGGGGCTGGTATACAGGCCGGTTTGATAATCTGCTTCTTTGAGAACATTGGCGATGATGGCGGCGGTGCTGCTTTTGCCGTTGGTGCCGGCGATATGGATGGATGGAAATTGCTGATGGGGATTGTTTAGAGCGGTTAACAGTTTACGCATGTTGGCGAGGCCGGGTTTGATGGGGCTGAAGCGGGCCAGTTGAGCGAGGTAATCTAATTGTGAAGAAAGTTGCGTCATGGGGGCTGGTGTGAAAAGATACATGAGATGGCAGAGAGACACAAACTGGAAGAATATGAGCCTTTGTTTGAGGCGGATATTTATACGGTGGGTGAACGGGAGAGATTAGGGCCGTGGTTTACGAATTTGGATAGGTCAGTGTACACGCCGCTGATTTTCGCGCCGGAATTGGTGGGGGCGCTTTGCTCCCGGGCCAGCCGGGCGGCCGGGGATTTACGAGCAGTCTTTTTGCGAGAATACGTGACACCGTTTTTGGATCCAAGCCGGGAAGAGAAGGAGTCAGATGAGGAGTGGCAAAAAAAACAAAAATATAGTGAGGAGCTGCAGGCTTTGATAGCTTTTTCGCGAGAGCATCCGGCGGAGAAAATTTTTGCTAATCCCCGAGCCAGATCTTTTTATATTAAATGGCTGGCGCAATATGGGGATGATTCTATTGCTCAAATGGCGGGCGGTCATGTGGTATTCAGCAGTTTGTCGCAATTAGCCATTAAACATTTTGAGGATCAACGGATTGGGTTGGCGCCGATCGAGAAATCGACCCGGTATGTGGATTATTCCGGCACCGTAAAAGGCCAGTATCGTTATTACATAGATCCGGGACTTGCAGACATGGGATTAACAGAAAAATATCGGGAGGCGATGGATGGTTTGTTCGCGACGTATGCCACTATGCTATCGCGGCTGCGGGGGCATTTAAAACAATTATATCCGGAAGAGCAAAAAGGAGTGGTGGAGAAGAAGGCATTTGATACTTTGCGGGGACTACTGCCGGTGGCTACTTTGTCGCAAGTGGCTTTTTTTGGCAATGGTCAGGCGTTTGAATATTTAATAAGCAGATCGGCTAAGCATGGGTTGGGCGAAGTGCGGTGGGCGGCCGAGGCGGCATATCAAGAATTATATCAGTTGATGCCGTCTTTTTTGCGGAGATTAAAGGATCCGGAATCTCGATCAGCGGCCGAGCAGTATCAGGAGTATTTGGCGGGCCGGGGAAAACGAATGGCGGAGGTGATACGCAAGATGGAGACGGAGACCAGTTTGGAGGAGACAATGGGAGCTCGGGTAAAATTGGTTGAATATGATACCGAAGGTGAAGAGAAAGTGATAGCCGGTATGTTGTTCGCGGCACCAAATAATGACCGATCCTGGGAGAAAACTTTGACGGCTGTGCGGGCGATGGGCGGGGAGGAGCGGCGGCAGGTGCTTGATTATTATATGTCAGGCCGGGGACAACGATGGCAGAAGGTGGGGAGAGCTTTTGAGAATGCGTATATGAGATGGGAGATTGTGATGGATATTGGGGCCTGGCGGGATTTGCATCGACACCGGATGCTGACTCAACAAAGACAGTTGTTTGGTTGTGAGCATGGTTATGAGGTGCCCGGGGAAGTAATGGCGGCTGGTTTTGGCGGGGAATACGCGGGAGCGATGGATAAAGCTAAGCAGATATATGAAGAAATAGCCAGACATGATCGGGAAATGGCGCAGTACGCGGTGCCGATGGGGTATCGGGTCAGATTTATGCAGTGGCAGAATATCAGAGAGTGTTTTTGGGAGATGGAATTGCGAACAATTCCCGAGGGTCATCCCAGCTACAGAGCCATAGAGCAGGAAAAATTCAGGCTGTTTGGAGAGGCGTATCCATTAATTGCTGAATATATGCAAGTGAATATGGGGGATTATGATTTTGCTCGACGGGGACAGGGGGAGAAGATTCAGTCTAAGTTGAGATCATTGGAGAGAATAAGCAATTAAAATTTATATATGTTAAAAGAAACAGATCCAGAGGTATATAACCTGATAAGAGCCGAAGAAACCCGACAGCAGAGGCAGTTGTCACTGATTCCGTCGGAGAATTTCTTTTCGCCGGCCGTGCGGGAGGCGGTAGGATCCGTGTTTGCCCATAAATATTCAGAAGGAAATGTGGGCCAGAGATACTATGAAGGAAATCAATATATTGATGAGCTGGAAGAGCTGGTGTTTAAACGGGCCAGGCGAGCTTTTAATTTGCCGGATGATTGGGCGGTTAACGTGCAGGCATTATCCGGAAGCAATGCCAACCTGGCCGTTTATCTGGCTTTGATGGAGCCGGGGGATGTGATGATGGGTATGTATTTGCCGGATGGGGGACATTTATCACATGGCTGGTCATATGAGCCAAAGGCTCAAGTGGATCCGAATGAGCTGGTTTATCTGGGGGGGAGCAGGAAAGTGCATATTACGTCTCGTTTGTTTAAGACTGTGCAGTATAAGACAAGCCCAAAGACGCAATTATTGGATTATGATGAAGTGGCCGGGATAGCGGAAAAATATCAACCTAAGCTGCTAATTACCGGAGGTACGGCTTATCCCAGATTAATTGATCACGAGCGGATGAAGGAAATAGCTGATAGGGTGGGAGCATACTATTTGGCGGATATAGCCCATGAGGCAGGTTTGGTGATAGCGGGAGTGGCGCCATCGCCGGTGGGGATAGCGGACGTGGTAACATTGACGACCCATAAAACGATGAGAGCGGGACGAGGATCAATGATTTTGGCGGCCCGGGACATGATGAGTAAGATTAATAGAGGGGTATTGCCGGGTCTGCAGGGCGGTCCGCATAATCATAATATTGCCGGTATATGCGTGGGGTTGGGTGAGGCCTTGGCTCCGGAATATCGGGAGTATCAGCGGCAGATTGTGATCAATGCCAAGTTTCTAGCGGGGCAATTGATGGATAGAGGATTCAAGCTGGTGTCTGGAGGGACAGATAAACATCTGATGCTGATTGATTTAACTGATCAACTGCTGTCGGGTAAACAGTTTGCCAAGGCGCTGGATAAAGCCGGAATCGTGACTAACTTTAACACTATGCCACAGGAGACCAGATCACCGGCGGATCCGTCGGCACTTCGGATCGGTACGCCGTGGGTGACAACGCGAGGAATGAAGGAAGAGTCCATGATAAGGATTGCCGAATGGATGCGGGAGGTGATGGCAATCGCTGGCGGGTGGGTGGATAAAAGTGAAGCAGATTATCTGCGGTTGGCGGCGTCATCAGGTGAAATTGGGCGGATAGCCAGGGAAGTAGAGGCTTTGGGCAGTGAATATCCGCTGGCAATTAAATCAGCCAGGTATGCGCCGTCTAGGATTCAGGGGAATAGCAGTTTATACTGAAAGCATGACTTTAGAATTTAAATGCAACATTGGAGGAGGTGATCCTTATGCAGAATAAGAGTTTGAGTTTATGGGCGGCGGTATTGCTGTTGGTAGGGGGTTTAGTACACATGATTCCGGGACTGTATTCAGGATTAACGTCTTTGACGGGGGAGATTCCCTGGATTCAGATAGTGATTGGTATTTTGTCGGTGCTAGTAGCCCTGGTGTTGTTTGCCGGAGATAAAGAAGCCAGTGCTAAAGATGAGGCTGATGATAAGGCGGATGACTTAAATACTTCGAAGTCGTCGGATGCATCTTCGGGTTCATCAAGCGAGATCTAATTGGTAAGTTAGATGAAAGAGGCTTTATCAAAGTTTGAGAGATGGTGGGTGGATGCCTGGCCGCATCGATGGCATATCAGGAGATTCGTGCCGAAGTTTTTGCGAGCTTGCCCGGAGCCGTTTCGGGGGGAAGTGCTGGAAGTCGGAGCGGGGAGCGGGTGGACATCGCGGCGGATACTGGAGACTTTTCCGCAAGTAGAATTGACAGCGGTGGATGTAAGAGGGGAAGCGGATGAGGCTTTTGAAAAACCTCGGCGGCTTTATGGACAAAGGCTGAAATTTAAACAAGCTGATTTGATGAGCCTGCCGTTTGATCGAGAAACGTTTGATATGGTGCTGGCAATTCATACTTTACATTACGTGGAGGATGTGCCGGAAGCAATTAGACAGCTTTTGCGAGTGACCAGGCCGGGGGGATTAATTGGGCTGGCCGGTGAAAATATGTTTTATCGGCGGGGAATTAGAGGGTGGTTGATGAAATCAGCATCGGTGCCAACCAAGGAATCTTTGGAAAAGACATTACGGCTGGAAGAGTGCGAAGTGATTACGAGTGATGGGGAAGTGCATTATTTTATCTGGGCCAGAAAACCATATCCGATTGGTCCTCCGAAAAATTAAAGGTTGAGGCGATGCGAATGACGCGAATTTCATGCGAATGACGCCAATTTATTGGATTGGTGTTTGGTGATGAGAATGATTACGGATTGTTAAATGGCTAAATTGTTGTGACGGCGAGTTACCGGAAGTTGGTTTTGACCTGGGTTATTTAGCGTGCTATGGTTCGGGGTTATGCCGCTACGAATAATAATAAGTTTAGATCGACCACATCGGGCGGCCGGGGATATTTTGGGAGTGGTAGTAAGCAAGAAAAGAAAATTACATACCAGTTTGCCGGCGGGGGCAGTGAGTAATATTGAAGAGTTAATGAAAAAGCGGGGTTTTGATGGGGACTGGGCGAGCAGTGAGACGTTGATTGGGACCAGCAGGATATCTAGACCCCTGGTAAGTTTGCTGGGAGTGGGAGATTTACAGGCTGGTGAAAATCGAGTGAAGGAAGGGATGCGCCGGGCGGTGGGAAACATGATACAGGAGGGGCGGCGCCACGGAGTGAGAGAGGCAGTG
>QIFI01000029.1 GCA_003229735.1 Candidatus Anderseniibacteriota bacterium
CTATCGCCATTCTTCGCGGCCTCAAAGATCGCTATGAATCACATCACCGGGTCACCATCAATGACGCCGCCATCCAGGCCGCTGTCCATTTGTCCAACAAATATGTTCGTGACCGATTCCTGCCCGATAAGGCCATCGATTTAATGGATGAAGCCGCCGCCAAAGTCCGGCTCTACTCACTGGAGAAACCGGCCCAGCTTACTCAATTAGCCACCGAGCTTAAACAACACCAAAAGGAGTTAGCCGCCGTCAAACAGGCTAAAAATGCCGATAAATCAAAAGCCATCCAAAAAGAAATCACCGCCCTTAAGAAAAAAATATCCCAGCAGGAGACAGCCTGGAAAAAACAGCACGGCACTACTACCCTTGAAGTAAATTCCAGCGACATTGAAAACATATTGTCTTCATGGACGGGTATTCCGGTCTCCAAAATCACCGAATCAGAAGCCCGGCATCTGCTCCACCTCGAAGATAAACTGCACCAAAGAGTCATCGCCCAGGATGAAGCTGTAAACGCCGTCTCCGAAGCAATTCGTCGTGGTCGCGCCGGCCTTAAAGACCCTAAGCGTCCCCAAGGGTCCTTTCTCTTCCTGGGGCCCACTGGAGTCGGCAAAACTGAATTGTCTCGCGCTCTGGCCGAACTGCTGTTCGGGTCAGAAGATGCCTTAATCCGTCTCGACATGTCCGAATATATGGAAAAACACACCGTTGCCCGCATGATTGGATCTCCCCCCGGCTACGTTGGCTATGAAGAAGGCGGCCAGCTCACCGAAGCCGTCCGCCGCAAGCCTTATTCTGTAATTCTGCTCGACGAAATTGAAAAAGCCCACCCCGATGTCTTCAATATCCTGCTCCAGGTGCTTGATGACGGCCAATTAACTGACGGCCAGGGTAGAAAAGTTGATTTCAAAAACACCATGATCATTATGACCAGCAATGTTGGCAGTCAAATGATCCAGCAGGCCACCGGCCGGCCGGGCGGAGTTTCCGGCCAGGATTGGCAGGATCTCAAAGACTTGCTTCAAGACAAGCTCCAGACAACTTTCCGCCCCGAATTCCTGAATCGGATTGACGAAACCATAGTCTTTCGCGCTTTAACCAAAGAGCACGTCCAGCACATCACCGACCTGATGCTCAAAGAGGTAATCAGTCGCGTCGCCGCTCAAGGCCTAACCTTGACCATCCACGAGGAAGTTCGCAATCGCCTGGCCCAGGATGGCTTTGACCCAAGATATGGCGCCCGGCCATTGCGTCGGGAGATCCAAAAACGCCTGGAAAATAAACTGGCCACCGCTCTGCTTTCCGGCACTTATCCCAATGGCTCAACTATTGAAGCCCGTCTCAAAGGCGACGCTATCACTTTTCGTAAGATAGGCAAACCAGCCAAACCCACCAGCCAGCCAATCACCGTCTAAGTAGAAAGGTGGGCGGGAGATGTTCTCCCCCTGCCCAAGGGGGAGTTAGAGAGAGCGGGAGAAAGTAGAAAGTAAAAGCAGGAGAGACGCAACGTCGTGTTTGAAAATTGTGATATTGTAATTTATTTGAGATTTGATGCTTAAAAATTGAAAATTAAAAGCAGGTGGGGAGCCAGAGCGGGCGGGAGATGTCCCTTCTCCCCTGGGGAGAAGGCGGGGATGAGGGGTGGAAGACAAGAGATTTCTCCCCCTCCTTGAGGGAGAGCGAGGAGGGGTGAACAAGCGTGAGGTGCCGCCACACCGCATCGCCATTGGTCATTGGGAATTGAGATTTGAGTGGGAATTGGTCATTTGGTCATTAAAAATTAAAGAGTAAAAAGTAGATATCCCTTCTCCCCTCCGGGGAGAAGGCGGGGATGAGGGGCACGTCACCGCATCATTGTCATTAATAAATTAAAAATTCATTAGAAATTGAAAAGTAAAAATTAAAAATTCCTAAAATCCGCTTTGCGGATTTTAGGAAAATTGGTATGTTCACTACACATGATAGTTAAACAAACTACTCAATCAAAAGTCAGACGCCATAAACACCTGCAGGCCCTCTGTGATTTAAGCGACGCCTCCAGCCAGATCAATCCGGCCGTAGTCAACCAGCTCGTCCAGGAAGCCCCCGACCCCGAAACCGCTCTCCGTGATCTTTTCAGCATTGTCGATGCCTCTTCTCCCGCTCTCAAAGACAAATGGCGTCAGCTCATTTATAATTCCTGGACCGAGGGGCATCCGCACTTACCCAATTTAATAGATTTGCCCATCGCCGCCTCTGATATATCAGATATTATCGCCCTCCAGGAAGCCCAGATTATGCTCCGGCTCCTGAAACAGCGCCCGGCCGCCATGATTGCCGAAAATCAGGAATGGCTGCTAAATTCCGACGACGCCTTTTATATTGCCAGCCACTTGCCCTCCTATAATCGTCAGCCTCTCATCCGCTTCGAAAATGAGTGGCAATATCTAATCCTCCGCCGCCTTCGAGCCACCTTGCAAGGCCTGCGCTTAATTCGCCGCGTCAAAGACCAGCTGGTCGTCGTAAAATCCCGGTATCAGCGTTTCAATGACCTGCCCGCCATCCAGCAATACTATCTGCTTTGGCACACCGAAGCCTATCACATCGACTGGCAGCAATTTTCCGCCATCTGGGGTGAATATCTGAAAATTATTCAGGAATACCTGCCTCTGCTTTGGGGCCTCAACGAAGGCACTCTGCCTGATATCCCCCATGACGTTCGCCAGTGGAACCAGGATATTTTTGACACTTATCAGCCGCTCTGGGACCAGGAAGGCCTCTTAAATCGCCCCCGCGGCCACACCGCCCTGCTCACCATGGTTCGCCTCCACTCTCTCCCCACCGCCATAACTCAAGTTGTCATGAAAGACTTATTGGAAAGATACGGCCTGGTTTATGGCCGCGGCAACAATTTTTCATACAGCCGTCTGGGCATTGACCTCCTCTCCGCCGAACGGGGAGAAGACTTGCCCTGCGCCCTCGACATTCTGAAATAAAACCGGAAAATCCCGTCATCAAACCCCCACCTAAAATAATGGTGGCTGGGCCCAGTAACGCAGTAACGCACGCTCCCTTCTCCCCCAAGGGAGAAGGCCAGGATGAGGGGACGTCGCGCCATTGATTATTAAAAATTCATTAGAAAAATTACGACGGCCACAGCCTAGTCCCGCCGTAGCGGGGAAAAGTAGAAAGTAGAAATTAAAAATTACCCGGCATTGGCAAAAACACCAAGCCGGACTGATAACTAATCATTCATCTGTCCCGCCTTTCCGATGATAGCGTTCATGCGCTTCTCTCAGATGCACATCCGTCAAATGCGTATACACTTGCGTCGTCGTAATCGACGCATGCCCCAGCAATTGCTGTACTTGCCTCACATCTGCCCCATTACTCAATAAATCAGTCGCAAAAGAATGCCGCAGCGTATGCGGCGTCACCTGCTTGGTCAATCCCGCCACCGCCGCGTATTTCTTGATCATTCTTTGAATGCTTCTGGGAGTCAGCCCTAAATTGCTGGCATCTCCCGGGTTCGGTCCGTGTCTCACAAACAAAGCCGGATCAATATCACCGCGCCTGGCCAAATAATCCGCTATTACTTTCCTGGCGGTCGGGGACAGAAACACCACCCGCACCTTATTGCCTTTGCCTCGCACCACTAATTCATTGCTGTCCTCCCTCAAATCATCCCGCTTCAAGCGCGTTAATTCCGCCACCCTCATTCCGGTTGAATACAACATTTCCAATATCGCCAAATCGCGTAATGCCGCCAATCTGTCTTTAACATCAGAATCCTGGGACCTGGATTTAGCCGCTTTGAGCAGCCCGTCTATCTCCTCCGGATACAATACATCAATCTCCCGCTCTGCCAGCTTGGCCAGCCCCACCTTTTCCGGAGCCAGCGCCGCGATATCCCGCTTGGACAAATATTTCAAAAACTGCCTAAGCGCAATCAAATAATAATTCTGGGTGGCCAGTGACACCCCCTTATCCTCCACATATGCCCTGGGCGCCTGCTCATTAAGCCATTTTCTGAAACTCCTCACCCTCTCCGCCGTAATCAGTCTCACCCCCGTAATCTTCTCCTGCTTATAAAATCTCTTCAAATATCGATCATAATTCTCCACCGTCTTTGCCGACCGCCCCTGCCCGATCTCCAGATCCTCCAAAAAGTCTTCATGCAGCTTTTGTATATCACTAGCCATCTTTACAATTATAAACCAATTAGAAGCAGGAGAGGAGCCAGAGGGGGTGGGAGATATAATTTTTAATTTTTACTTTTCAATTTCTAATGTTTTTTTAATGATTTAATTTTCAATGATTGGGAATTCCCGTAACCCGCGTTCCCTTCTCCCCCTGGGGAGAAGGCCAGGATGAGGGGAGCGCTCCTCCCCCTGCCCGAGGGGGAGCCAGAGGGGGTGGGAGAAATTAAAATTTATTTGAAAAATGCGACGTACCACAGTGCTAGTGCCCGGAGGTGCGGCGCCCACAGGCTAGTGCCGGTGAACGGCCAACGCCCACAGGCTAGTGCCGCCGCAACAGGGAAAAGTGTAAATTAGAAATTAACATAGCCCGTTTGCTTTTTCCTTATGATTGCGGTATTGTATCGCTTACTCACCACCGCTATATTAATAACATGAGTCATTAAAAATTAAAAAGTGAAAATTATTTCCACATGAGCAAAGTAGATCAAAGAAAAGATAAAATTATCAAGAAATACAATCTTCATAAAGAGGACACCGGCAGTCCCGAAGTTCAGGTCGCCCTTTTTACCGAAAAGATCGATGAACTGGCCAAACATCTGAAAAAGAATAAAAAAGACAACCACAGCCGCCGCGGTCTGCTCGGCATGGTCAGCAAGCGCAAACGCTTACTCAATTACCTCAAATCAATTGACGAAAAACGCTACAAGTCTCTCACCCGCAAACTTGGCCTCAAAGCCCAATAAGCAAGAATTTGTTTGAAAATTAGGTCATTGAAAATTCACTATAAATTATAAATTAGAAATTGAAAATTATCAGTGCTATGACATCACCCGGTCAACATCCCCAACAGCGCGTCGGCGTATTCGTCGACATCCAGAATATGTACTATTCGGCCCGCGCCATCCACAATCAGAAAGTAAACTTCGAGAAGCTCCTTGAAGAAGCCGTAGCCGGCCGCCATCTGGTCCGCGCCCTGGCCTATGGCATTACCACTGAAGAAGCCCACGAAGAAGAATTTCATCAGGCTCTGGCCGGCCAGGGATTTGAAGTCAAAACCAAACCCCTTCAGTCTTTCTACGGCGGACAGAAAAAAGGCGACTGGGATGTCGGCATCGCCATGGACATCCTCCAGCTGGAATCAAAAATTGACGTGGCCGTCCTGATTTCCGGTGACGGCGACTTCATCCCCCTGCTCGAATTCGCCAAAAGAAAAGGCCTGCGCATGGAAGTTATCAGCTTCCACGAGAGCACCTCCACTGCCCTCATAGAAACCGCTGACAGCTTCACCGATCTCTCCGAAAATACCCGCAAATTCCTTATCGCTGACCGCTCTGCCCGCAAATCCCTCATCACCGACCGCTCTGCCCGCAAATCCGGCCGCCGTCCCACTCGCACCGCTAGCCCCGCCAATGGCCGCCGCAACCCCCGCATCTCCATTTAGTACATTTATTAGCAAGTGGACAAAGCCTGCGTAATAATATATCCTAAACCCCATAAATTGATCTTTAATCATCTTTCGTGAACTGCCCAGTCTGTCTTTAGGATATTGCCGCTATTGCCACCCTAGCGTCAATATTCTGAAGATACTGTCCGGCGGGTAAGTGAAAGATCTCAATTAATAATGTTTAAAAAAAACCAAGCCTCCACAGAGGTCATGCCCGATGGCGCAAATCGGGCTATTAACCAGTCCGTCGAGTTGGGCGGCACCAAGCTCACCATCTCTACCGGCGAGCTGGCCAAACAGGCCGGCGGCGCCGTCACCGTTCAATACGGTGACACTGTAGTTCTAGGTACGGCGACCCTATCTAAGCCTTTCACCCCGGATGCTGATTTTATGCCCCTCCTGGTTGATTACGAGGAAAAATTCTACGCCGCCGGTAAAATCAAAGGCAGCCGCTTCATTAAAAGAGAAGGCCGGCCCACCGACGATGCGATTCTAAACGCTCGTCTGATCGATCGGGCTATCCGCCCGCTCTTTCCGGAAGATATGATTAACGATATTCAAGTGGTGCTGACCGTCCTGTCTTATGATGGAGAAAACAATCCTGATATTCCCGCTCTCATTGCCACTTGCGCCGCCCTGATGATTTCAGATATCCCCTGGGCGGGCCCTTTGGCCGGTATCCACGTAGGTCGTGTAGATAATCAATTTGTCCTCAATCCTACCACTGCCGAGCGCGGGCAAAGCGACCTGGACCTGATTGTCGCCGGCACCGCCAGCCGCATCACTATGATCGAAGCCGGCTCCAATGAAATCGCTGAAAATGATCTGCTCGACGCCCTGGAAGCCGCCCAAAAGGGACTAGATCAAATCACCCCTCTGCTGGAAAAATTACAAAGCCAGGTTGGCAAAGACAAAGCCGAGCCAACCTTAATGAAACAGCCCAACCCGGTTTTTGTCGCCCGGGTACAGGAATTAGCCCGCGACACTATGATCGCCGGATTAAAAAAAGGCGCCACCAAAAAGTCTATCGGCCAGGCTGAGAACGATGCATTTGATCTGGTTCAAAACCAGCTCACTGAAGATGAGAAAGAAGCTCTGGGAGATCGCGGCATCCACAACGCCATTCACAAGTTGCATGCTGAATATTTCCGGGAGCGGGTCCTCAAAGACGGCTGGCGGGCCGACGGCCGAAAATTAGACGAAATCCGCTCTCTTTATATAAAAGCCGGTTTATTGCCGCGAACTCATGGCTCCGGCCTGTTTCAAAGAGGCGAAACCCAGATTCTCACCACTGCTACCCTGGGCGGACCTTCCGATGCCTTGCTTCTCGACACCATGGCCATAGAAGCCAAGAAGAGATATATCCATTACTATAATTTCCCTGCCTTTTCCGTTGGTGAAACCAAACCCAATCGGGGCCCGGGCCGCCGCGAGATCGGCCACGGCGCTCTGGCTGAACGAGCCCTGATTCCCGTCCTCCCCGACCAGGAAAAATGGCCCTACACCATGATGATAGTATCCGAAGTCCTGGAATCACACGGCTCTTCATCCATGGCTTCCGTCTGCGGATCCACCCTGGCTCTCATGGACGCTGGCGTCCCCATTACCAAAGCCGTCGCCGGCATCGCCATGGGATTGGTCACCGACGAAGATGACCAGGGTCAAATTACCAATTTCAAAGTTATGACCGATATCGCCGGCATCGAAGATGAAAAAGGCGACATGGACTTCAAAATTGCCGGCACCAAAGACGGCATCACCGCCCTTCAGATGGACGTTAAAGTCACCGGCTTAACTCGCGACATCTTATCTGCCGCCCTGGAACAGGCCAAACAAGCCCGACTTTATCTTATCGATGCCATGGCCGAAATTATCTCCGAGCCTCGCCCCGAATTATCCCCATATGCCCCCAGAATTGAAACATTGCGCGTTCCGGTTGAAAAGATCGGCGATTTAATTGGCCCCAAAGGCAAACACATCAACGATATCATCGAGCAAACCGGCGTGGAAATAGACATTGAAGATGACGGCCTGGTTTCCATCACCTCAAATGACGGTGAAGCTATGCAAAAAGCTATTGATTGGGTGAAAAACATGACCAAAGAAGTAGTAGTAGGGGAGAAGTATCATGGAAAAGTTACGCGTATTATGAATTTTGGCGCCTTTGTTGAACTGATTCCGGGCACCGAAGGCATGGTCCATATTTCCGAATTCTCCGACCAGCGCATCGATAAAGTAGAAGACGTGGTTAAGGTGGGCGATATTATTCCTGTCATTGTCGTCGAAATCGACGCCATGGGCCGCGTCAATCTCTCCCACAAAGCGGCTCTGCCTGGCGGAAGCACTAATAAGGACAACCATACTGGTTCCTCCCCCGACCATAACCAGCCAACCGGAGGCCGCGATACTGGCAATGACGGCAATCAAACCGGCCCCTTCAATGGCCCCCCTGCCCCCAAATTCTAAATCAATTACCATTTTTACACCCCCTGGGGGTGTAAAAAAGAGATGGAATATTCTCCTCCTCCTTGAGGGGGAGCCAGAGGGGGTGGGAGGTTTCCCTTCTCCCCTCAAGGAAAGAAGGTCAGAATGGAGGGGCGCACCGCCGGGCCAGTGATCATTGGGGTTTGGTATTTTAGTGGTCATTGGGAATTGGGAAGTGGTCATTCCCATAATCCGCTCCCTTCTCCCCCTGGGGAGAAGGCCAGGATGAGGGGTGTTGCAACACCGCATTTAGTCATTGATTTGACATTTGGATTTTGGCATTTGAAATTCTAGGCATCTTAAAAACAGCATTCTCTGCTATATTAAAAATGTGAATATACGGCAAAAAAGTAAATCGGAATATAATATAGTCACTATGAAGGATGACCTTATATCCGCTGAAGCCGCTGGATTGATGAAACCCACCCGCCCCACCATCGCCATGACCCAAAGCCTCCCCCGCGCTAAAAACCTGGAAGGAGTTCATAAAAGCTCCAGTCCGGAACTCAAATTCCTCCCCAACCCCATAAATAGCGGCAGTAATCTAACTAAACCCGCTGAATCAAGCCCCTTACCCCTAAATCTCATCCTCTGGATCACCGGCATCATCCTCGCCTTAATTCTCCTGGCCATCCTAACCGCCATCATCCAACAATAAGGGGTGGGAGTCATTAGAAATTGGGAAGTGGTCATTCCCATAATCCGCTCCCTTCTCCCCTTGGGGAGAAGGCCAGGATGAGGGGTGTAATCGCCGCGCCAGTGGTCATTGGGGTTTGGGACTTGAGTGGTCATTGGGAATTGGGAAATGGTCATTCGCCATTAGTCATTTTGAAACCTGTCATTTATCATGCTGTCATGTCCCCCAAACACATATTCGTCCTTATCTCCACTATTCTAGCCGTATCTCTGGCCATTATCATCTATATCTTCCTGTCTCTCTGGAATTTGTGGTTTCTTTTGCCTGATCAGGGCATCAGGCTCGCCATCAATCAGACCAAGCCCGGCACCCCGTTTATCGCCGACTACCTGACTCGCCTCCAACCGGATATCAAGCCGGTCCTTGAAAGCTCCCGCCGCATAGCTATTAGCATAAACCAGGATAACATTACCCTGGCCATCGTTCCTCGTAACTTCTTCAAATCTCAAAAAATTTCTGCCCGCCTAAGCCAGCCGGGCTGGTCTATTCGTAATTATGGCCTCATTATTATTGCCAATAGGGGAGAAAACTCACCATCCTCCTTCATCTCGTCTTTTATCAAGTCATCGCGCAGCGTATTTAGCTCCAATAAACCTCTTCAACCCGCCCTCATCTTTCATGTTCCTCCCAATTCCGCCGCCAATATAGATGACACTATGTATGGCCTGGCCGTGGCCAGCACTAAATCTCTATCCGGCCAACAGGCCATAACTCTGCAAATGAACAATAATAGTCTCCAATATAATCCCGAACTAAATTCTCAATACAAATCGGTTGATGGCCTGCAATTAGCTATACCAGGCGGCGCATTATCATCACTCCCAAAAAATATCCAGGACCAGCTCCAAAAACAAATATTACTTCATCTGCCATTCAAAAAAACCAACCCTGATATCGTCTCCCTGCTCGCCAGGCAGAAATGGCTGCAAATAAATATCAATGACGAAAATATCGCCATTAGCCTCAAGGGAAATATCATTTCTGTCGCCGACCAGATCATCACCTGGTCAAAGCTAGAAGAAGCCTATGCCCGCCCGGTCAAACAAGCCTTCCGTCTGCCGGATCGCACCCTGGCCTATGAAGAAGTCCCGGGACAACTGCAAGCTATCTTTCAGGTTGCCGGAAATGACTGTCGGGGAGCTTCCTGGCCGGCTCTGGATACCTCAAAAGCCGGCATAACCGGCGTCAATCCTTCTGCTAGAGTCAGCATCTGGCTTTGTCGATCCGGCGATACTTTAACTATCAGCAACAACCAGGAATGGGCCCAGGCCAATCTTAAAATTGCCGCGCCAGCCCCGGCTGATAGTTGGAATATGGCCATTGGTGCCCCCTGGCTCCCGGAAATCATCTCTTCCAATATCAAATCTCTATCCGGCCAGGGCAGTCAGAATTACCACACCATCACCGCCATCCTTAATCCGTAACCCGCGCTCCCTTTCTCCCCCCTGGGGAGAAGGCCAGGATGAGGGGCGCAGTCGCCGCGCCAGTGGTCATTGGGAATTGTCCATTGGCTATTATCGTAATTCGTTCCCCTCTCCCCGATGGGGAGAGGGCGGAGGAGAGGGGCGCCGCCGCGTTTGAAAATTGAGATTTAAAAATTCATTTCCTTTTAAGGATGACTATGCTCCCAATTCACGTTAAACTCTATCCATGAAGCCAAGCTCTAAATTACCAGCCGTCATCATCGGCATCGACGTGGAAACCACTTCCCTCGACCCCAAAACCGGGGAAATCATTGAAGTCGCCGCTATTAAATATGACCTCAAAAAAGGTGCTGAAATATCGGAATTCACCGCCCTATGCGCCCCCTCATCTCCTTTAACTACCGAAATCACCTCCATCACCGGCATCACCCGGGATATGGTCAAAAACCAGCCGGTTTTCAAAGATATTTTACCCGATCTCCAGGAATTTATTAGCCGCCATACACTTTTTGCTCATAATGCCCCCTTTGACGTGGGATATTTATCTCACCATGGCTTGAATCTTGATCAAAACCCGGTCTGGGATACATTCATGCTGGCTGGCATCGCCTGGCCCGAAGCCTCCAGCTATAACCTGGGCACCCTGGCCCAGGACTTGAATATCCAGGTAGCCGGAGAACATCGGGCTGGTGAAGATGTTCGTCTCACCTGGGAACTGCTTCAAAAAAGCCTGGCCCAATTAAGTCTCTCAAAAAAAACTCACGAACTAATCCTGACAATTCTCGATCGGGCAGACTTGCCCCACTATCAACCATTATTTACCGTCGTCCCTTCTCCCCTTCGAGGGGAGAAGGTCAGGATGAGGGGTGACGCCGCTAACAATATAACAATTAAACAATTAAACAATAGTCCAAAAAAGTCCGCCCCGCTAACTCAAACCAGCCCGGAACTTCTGGGCCCAGACGGCCCTCTGGTAAAAAACCTTCCCGGTTTTTCACCCAGATCAGAACAACAGCAAATGGCCGCCGCCATCGACCGGGCCTTCAAAGATCACCGCTTGGCCCTAATAGAAGCCCTGCCCGGCACCGGGAAAACCTTCGGTTATCTGGTGCCCTTGATCAAATCACTGCGTCAGAGATCATCAAGTGAAGGGACTGCCATTGTCTCAACCCACACCATAAATCTCCAGGATCAGCTCATGGATCATGACCTTCCACGCCTCATGAAAGCCTTAGACCAGACCTGGAAAATTGCCGTTCTAAAAGGTCGCCGCAACTATCTTTGCCAGTCTCGCCTCATGCAGGCCGCCAATCGCTCCGCCCATAAACCCGCCGAAGCTTTCTTGATCATTAAGCTTCTTTTCTGGCTTGATCGGGGCGGATCCGGCGACCTGGAGAGATTTAACGCCTCGCATCAGGCTCTGCACCTGCTTCATCACCTCCACGCCGACGCTCTTTCCTGCCGTCACGCCTGCCCCAAAGAATATCCCGACTGCCCATACCAACGAGCTAAAAGAATCGCCCAGGAGGCCGATTTAATCATTATTAACCACGCTTTACTGATCAATCACGCCTCCGATAACTCCTCTCTTCATCTGACCAATGTCGTCATTGATGAAGCTCATCATCTCGAAAGTGTTGCTCGTCAGGCTTCGCGCGTCGATTTATCCCCTCACCGGCTAGCCGAACTTATCGCCCCCTTTATTCAATTCATTAAAACCGACAAATCCTCCCCGGCCAATCACCTGCGAACTGAAACCGAGGATGTTATAGCCGAATTTAATCAGCTTATTGCCGGTCTCCTTGAGTTCAGTCAACGGCATGGAGCCGGCGACCGTCTATTGCTCACTAAAAGTATTCGTCTCTCTTCAGACTGGCGGCATATAGCTAAAGCCGCCCAGTCATGGCAGGGCAGACATAAGTTTATGCTTGGCTTAGTAAAGGGCCTTGCAGGTGAACCATCCAACAATTCCACCATCGCCGAAGCTGTCACTGAAGCCGCCGCATTCAGTGATAAAATCGATAAATTCATATCCGGAGACAAAGACCGCATACAATGGCTGGAAATAACTGATTATCAAAGCCATAATAATATTGAACTGCATGACGTAGCGCTTTCGGTCAGCCGCGATCTGCAAAAAATATATCAGCACTCGCACAGTGTAATATTTACCTCTGCTACCCTGACAGTGAATGCTGACTATAGCTATATAAAGCAACGTATAGGAATAAAAGACATGCAAGTAATTGAGGAAAAAATAGGCACTCCATTCAATTATCACCAGCAAATGATGATATATATTGTTGATGATTCCCCCTACCCCAATGATCCCAATTATGATAAGTATATATCCAGTCAATTGGTCGCTCTCGCTATTCTAACTTCTGGCCGTTTGTTAGGCCTTTTTACCTCTCATCAAAGCGTCAAAGCCGCCTACCATAACTCCTTAAAGGAGCTGAACAAAGCGAATATCAGGTTAATGGCTCAAAAAATAACCGGCGGCCGGCACAATCTCATCAGACGATTCAAAAGCGAGGCCTCGAGCGTATTGCTTGGCACTAACAGTCTTTGGGAAGGCATTGATGTACCAGGCCCCCATCTTTCTTCTATCCTTATTGCCAAACTTCCCTTTACTCCACCCCATGACCCCATCATAAATAGCATCAGTGAATCTGAAAATTTAAATGCCTTCACCGACTTGAGCGTCCCGCAAATGATCCTTCGACTGCGCCAGGGGATTGGCCGGCTTATCC
>QIFI01000120.1 GCA_003229735.1 Candidatus Anderseniibacteriota bacterium
TTTGGTGGGATACTGGAAATTTGATGAAGCAAGCGCGGGGACTTTTGGTGATTCTTCGGGGCATGGGAATACCGGGACGGGATATGGGGCGTCAGGTAGCAATAATACGCCACAACCGGCGGCTGACGTGGCCAGCGGGTTTGATTTTAGTAATTCCAGGAGCCTGGATTTTGATGGCACGGATGATTATATCACTATGTCCAGACCATCTGAAATTACGTCGTCAGGTCCAGCCACTATCTCTATGTGGGCCAAATTTGATGCAACACCAGCATTAAAGAACCTCTTCAACCTTAGTGATGGTACGAATACCATAATGATTGGATATTGGTGGAACTTAGGTAATGGATTCTTCATCCGAAATGGCACTAGCACAGGTAATTCGAAAGTATTATCTTCTAACCCTGATATAACATTATGGCACCAATGGACATTTGTTAGAACAGGAGACAATAATACTCACAAAGTTTATGTAGATGGAGTTGATTTAACCCTAGACCAAGGTGGGTCGCTTGGAGATTACGACGTAGACGCTTTTGAAATAAGCAGAGGATATAATGGAGGTTATCAATCAGATATGCATGTTGACGACGTGCGTATTTATAATCGGGCTTTATCGGCTGGTGAAATCACGGAGCTGGCGGCCGGCTCATATACTTCGGCTGTCTGGGATGGATCGGTGGATACAGACTGGGAGACGGCGGGCAACTGGGATATTAACGCGGTGCCGGATAATTACACGAATATTACGATTGCGAATACCAGCAATGATCCCCTATTAGGGGCGGCTGTGGAAACAGTTAACCTAACTATCAATGGTTCGGCTAGTTTGGATTTGAATGGTCAGGGTTTAACGGTGAATGACTCGGGGACGTTTACCAATAACGGGACATTAAAATTGCAGGGAGGAGAAACATTGACTAATTTTACCCATGATACTGATTCCGGCAGTACGGAATACAATGGGAGCGGGACTTACTCCACGTTGCCGCCGGGGGGCAGTTACAATGATTTGACCTTCTCCGGATCAGGCAATTGGTCGGCAGACGCGGATGTGACAGTGAGCGGAGCCATGACTATATCGGACGGCACATATGATGCCAATACCCAAACAACCACGGTAACCGGATTGTCTACTATATCCGGCGGGACATATACGGCTAATACCGGTACCCAAACGTTCAATGGCGGATTAACAGTGTCAGGCGGGACTTTTACCGGCGGTAATGGCACGGTGGACGTTAACGGTGCCTTAACTGTGTCCAGCGGGACATTTACGGCCGCGGGCGCGGCGGGAAGCATACTGGTATCCGGTGACTTTGCTAATACGGGGGGAACTTTTACGCATAATAGCGGCACGGTGACATTGGACGGATCTGACCAGGTGATTAGCGGCACCAATACTTTCTATAATCTGATTAAGACGGTGACCAGCGCGGCGACTTTGACCTGGCCGGCGGGAATCACCACCACGATTGCCAATACCTGGACGGCTCAAGGGGCCAGCGGGCAGGTGTTGTCTTTGCGGTCTTCTGCTGATGGGACACAGTGGAAGATAGACCCGCAGGGGACGAGAACGATTACTTATCTGGATATAAAGGATTCAAATAACGTGAATGCTACTGGGATCGCGATTGATGATATCAGTAAGTTTACAGATTCCGGGAATAATACTAACTGGAATTTCAATACAGAGCCGGCGGCCACGGCTATAGCCAGCATCAGCCAGGCGACAGACGGGACGGGATATGTGTCATTCAGCACTACCCTATCCGACGCGGACAGTAATGTGACCAGGATGAAAGTGGAATATTCAGATGACGGGGGCACGACCTGGTATGATCCGGACCTGACATCGGCCACAGCCTCCACAGGGACGGCGGCAGTGGATGACGGCAGTACTTATCAAGTGAGCAGTATTGATACAGACACCGGATCTGTTACGGCCACAATTACCTGGGATACGCAAAGCAGTAGTAATGGAAATGGGCTGGTGGCCGGCCGGCAAAGTGATATCAAGGTAAGGATTACGCCCAATGACAGTACGGCGGACGGGACGATAGTTACCAGCAGTGCATTTACGGTCGACAATCAGGCGCCGACGGGTTTAGGTAATCTGGCGGCAAGCACCGGTACGGGAGCGAATACAGATAATATCAATGTGTCCTGGACGGCGGTTAATGAAGCTGTATTTTCGCATTATGAGATATGGTATGGGACAACATTAAGTGAAGTGACAGGCAGGACAGCGACAGAGTGGGATAATGATAATGACAGTGACCTGGCGACGGCCGCGACCGGGAGCACATCAATCACCAATGTAGATCCGGACGGGATATATTATGTACAGTTGTCGGCGCTGGACACATTGGGTAATCGAGCGGTAATAGATGCCGTGAAAGTAGATGTGGATTCTGTGGCACCTGATATTGGGGCAATTCGGGGCATGGGCACCCTATCCGGCAGTACTTACTACTTATCAACAGTCCGGCCACAGATAATTATTCCGGCGACTGATAATGTGGAGCTGGGAGAAATCAAGGTTACCTGGGAAAAAGAGAAGGAGATTCTGGGAACCACATCCGGCTATGAATTTATCTCCAGCAGTACTTATGGAGTGGATGGAACCAGCGATGAGGTAACTTTCAGGCCAGCGGCAGGTATGCAAGCAGGGCTAACCTACCGGCTTAAGCTGACGGCAACGGACAACGCGGGCAATAAGGCGGAGCAGACGCTATTGCTAGAGCTGACCAGCAATAGGCAAACGGCGCAGGTGGAACTGGTTAAGCTGGACGCGGAGAAAACAAATGTGGAGGAGATTGTGGAGGCATTGCGTCAGGCTTCATTGCCGGCGGCAATTGATTTGGATAATTTACAGCGCCAGGCTTTACTGCGCCGAAAAGCAGAGGCGGAGGCACTGCGGGAGATTTTGCCGGAGGGTTTTGGCACGGCGTTGACGGTCTGGCGGGAGAAACTAACAGAGGCCAGGGGCCGGGGATTCAGGGCTTCTCAAGAGTTGATAGCTAACCTGGGAGATAAATTTGCGGCCGGGTTTGAGAGGGCATCAAGTCCACTAACAAAGGTGTTTAACAAATTAAAGGTGAATCAAATAAATAAATTGAGCCGGGCCGAGAAATTAAAGCGCCAGGCAGGAATATCCATGGTTAAGGGCGGGGCCGGATGGCGAGAAGCCGGCGCCCGGCTGGCGGATATATTTCGACAGGGTAGAGAGACAAGAATTAGACAGGGATTAAAAAATCAGCAGGAAATGGCTAAAGGGCTGGGGACAGTTTTGGAGCCGGTAGCGGGAATAGCGAGTCGGATAAGTTCAGCCAGCCGATTATTTAGCGAGATTGTGTGGGATAAACAGCCGACGGTGATTGCAAATGTTCATGTGTCGTCTTTGGGAGCTAAATCGGCGGTGATTGAGTGGGAGACCAACCATTTAACCAGATCGGCTAAGGTGAATTACGGAACCAGCACAAATTATGGGCAAGAAGTGATAGATAATACGGTAGCTGACGAACATCGGATAGAAATAACTGATTTGGAGCCAAATACTACTTATTATTTCGAGGTGATGAACCAGAATGGGGATTATACTTTTGACGCTTATTATACATTGACGACGCTGGAGCCGGATGAGACGGCGTTGACCACACTTATTTACCCGAGAGACGCGGTAGTTAGAGGGGATGAATCAGTGAGAGTATATAAAAAACCGGGGGAATCGTCGGAAGCGGTTGGTGAAGTGAAGCCCGGGCAGAGATTGAGAGCTTTGACGGAAACGGAGGGATGGATTTCATTATTGATGCCGGATGGGAGCGAGGGGTGGATATTAAGGCAATATGTTGAGCTGGTTGATCAGGAACAGCCATCGGCGCGGGCGAGAGAGAAGAAATGATTAAATTGTTAAATTGTTAAATGACTAAAGGCGATGCTAATCTACGAATCGCATGCGAATGACACTAATACTGACGCTGTAATTCCCAATGACCAGACATAAATGACCAATGACCAATTCCCAATTCCCACTCAATGACCAAATCCCAATGATCACTGGTGCGGCGGTTACGCCCCCTCATCCTGGCCTTCTCCCCATCGGGGAGAAGGGAAACCTCCCGCCCTTATCCCCTGCCCTCTCCCCATCGGGGAGAGGGAAATGCGGTTGCGAGAATGACCAATTCCCAGTTCCCAATGACCGACGGCGGGATGATTGATGCTTTAAAAATTACCGTGATGGTTCTCCCAACTGCCCGCAAAATGTAGTATAATTCAGGGAATGAAAGTTAAGACATGGTTCAATAAAGAATTTGGGTACTCGGTTTTGTTTTTCCTGTTGCCGCTATTGGTTTTTGCGTGGACTTCTATTCCGCTTTTGGCGCCATACACGCTGTTTTTATCTTTGGTGTTTTTATTAGTGGCGATTGGGGTGGGGCTGGCTACGCAGGGAAATATGGGGCCCAGGATGATGTCGGTGAGAAGCGTATTGATGGTGATGACGGTGCTATTGGTGGTGGGAGCGACAAACTGGTTTTTCTCGCCATTCTTTTTCCTGCTTTATCTGGTGCCGTTGTATCTGGGTTTTGTGAGAAGTACGATGGTGTCGTTTAGTTTTTTAGTGGCGTTATTGCTGATGTTTTCAGCCAGTGTGGGTGAAGTGGATATTACCTATGATTTTCTGATATTATTGAGCCTGCTGTCGGTGGTGCCTTTAGTGATTTTCCTGCGGAAAAGATATCTGGTGATAAGGCAATCAAAGAAAGATATATTGATTCTGGAGAAATCGCCGGGAGGACGGAGAGTGGATACTATTTCACATTTGCTGTCGAATCGAGTGACTAATCTGGGAGTGACAATTCGCCAGCCCATAACCTACATTAAGCAAACGGCAGGATTGATACTGGAGGCTGAAACTGACAGTGAAGAGATTACAAAATATGTTAAAAGGATAAGAATGGCGGCGGTGGAAGCTATAGAACTGGTCAAGAGTTTTGAAGACGATACTTCGGCCAATGTGGTATTGCGCACCAAGAAGAAGCAGGAGAAAAAGATTAAAGCGCCTTAAAAATAATTAGTATGGCTAATGATTTACGAGTTTTAGTAGTGGAGGATGATCAATTTACTCGCGAGATGTACGTGACTATTCTGGAGAAAAGCAGTTTTTCAGTGACGGCGACCGCGCATGGGGCGGCGGGATTGTCGGAGGCCCAAAAAGGTGGATTTGACGTGATATTGCTGGATTTGATGATGCCGCAAATGGATGGCCTGACATTTTTGAAGAAATTGAAGGAATTTCCACCGACAAAAATAAATGGGCCGATTATAGTGCTATCGAATCTGGCTTATGGAGAGGCCAAGGAAGAAGCTTTGAAATTGGGGGCGATTGATTTTCTGGTTAAGGCTGATATGGAGCCTAAAGAGGTAGTAGCGGCGGTAACGGAGGCGACGGCGAGCAGCGGCAATAAGGGAAAACTGGAAGATGATAAAGAGGCGACAGATAAAGATGAAGGTGAGGATATAATATAGGCGGGAATTTTCAAATCTCAATTTTCAATTTTCAAATATATTGCAAATATCAATTTTCAAATGCGACTTACACCCCTCACCCTACCCTCTCCCCAACGGGGAGAGGGTAGGGTGGTTGCGAGAATGGCCAATTCCGAATGGCCACTCAAATCCCAAACCCTAATGACCAATGGCGGGGCGGGGGAATGATTGAAAAATGAAAATTATTGAAAGTAGGTTTTTACCGCGAATCGATATTGATCAATAAATAACTGTTTAAAATACCAGAGGCTATGCTGTTCATAGAATAGAATTATGGCTTTTTTGTACTCTACTTCGTCAACACTGCGATATGACAAAGGACATAGATTATGGGCCAGTAATATGGCATTGCTGATGAGCCGCCCAGTTCTCTTGTTGCCGTCGATGAAGGGTTGGATATATGATAGGCCCACTACTGCCACCAGGGCCTGCTCTAAAGGGTTATTTAGCTGATTAATAAGTTTAACTAAGGATTCCAGCGCTTCTCTAACCTGATACAGGTTATCAAAAGGCTTGTATCTGGTGCCGATAATCCCCACCGGCCTCGATCTCAAGCCTAATTCTATATTCATATCCCGCACTACCAGACTATGAATATCAGTTATTTTTATGACAGTCAATCTTCGATAATCGGAGGCTTGATGCCTAATATATGACATTGCCTGTTTATGGTTTAGAATCATTCGCGCTTCTTCTGATGTATGGCCGGCCGCCTCTACGCCGCCTTTGAGCAGTTGTTCGGTATCCAGCAGGGAATAGGTATTGCCTTCAATCCGTGAAGATTTCCAGCTGAATTCAACTGTCACCCGCTCAAATTCTTTGGTGATTAGATTATCTGATAGTCGACTGATATTATGCCGATATTGCCGGGTTAGATCATCGATAGTATTTATTTCGGACTTCTCGAGTAATCCCTTATCATCAGGCCAATTTTGCCAATCCAGCGGCTCATCTATTATTGTTCTGACATCAGGCCCGGCGGTAAAATACCTGGAAACATCAATAAGCTTCAGCCAGGGATGTTTAGGTATAATCGCGTACACTACCGATCTTCCTTTACCTTGCCGGTTCACCAGCTCCTCATCCACCAATTCAGCCAAATCACGGATTATGGTAATCCTGGATACTCGGGCTAGAGCCTTGACTATGTCGCGAGTGGCCAAAAAATCACTTTGAAGAAGCAGGTGCAGTATTTGCTCCTGACGCTGGCTTAATTGTTTCATCATATGTAGGGTAATTGTAGCATTTTGATACGATTACGGCAATCGGGTTGAAATGACCAATGGCCACCAGCAAAATCTAAATTTCAAATCAAGCACAAAGGTTAAATGAATAAATGACGCAGAAATAATTTCTACTTTTTACTTTTTAATTTCTATTGAATTTCTAATGATTTAATTTTTAAGGCTGCGGTGCGGCGTCCACCCCCTCATCCCGGCCTTCTCCCCAGGAGGGAGAAGGGAGCGCGGTTGCGAGAAGTACCAATTCCCAATGACCACTGATGAAATCCAAAGGTCAAAATCCAAATTTCAATTCAATTCAATTTTAAATTATTAAATGACGGCTTTCACTCAATGACTAAATGACCGACGGGTACGAATGATGTGAATTCTGGTATAATTATTTTATAATTTTATGGTTGAGGATAAGTTGGTGGAGAAAAAAAAGCAGAAGGTGCTGAAAGGGCCGAAGGGTCGGATTGTGGCGGTAAATGGGCAAGTGGCGGAGGTGGCGTTCAGGGAATCTGACCAGCCGAAAATCCATGACGTACTGCTGGTGCCGGATAAAGAAGAGGTGCTGATGGAGGTGGCGATGTCAAAAAAGCCGTTAGTATTCTATTGCCTGGTGCTTAGAGGTTCTAATCTGCTGACGCGAGGGATGGAAGTGGTGAATACGCAAAAAGAGATGATGATACCAGTGGGTCAGGGAGTGTTGGGCCGGGCTTTTGATGTGTTTTCTGATCCGCACGATGAGAAAGGCCCGATAGATGACGCCGAGAATAGGCCGCTTTATGAGCCGATGGCCAGAAGCTTGAGCCATATATCAGGCTCCAGGAAGATTATGGAAACCGGGATTAAGGCGCTTGATTTCTTTACTCCCCTGGTGGTGGGAGGCAAGGCGGCATTTGTGGGGGGGGCCGGTATTGGCAAGACGGTGTTATTAACGGAGCTGGTAAATAGGATAGTGGTGCAGAAGCATCTGGAAAATACGGTGGCGGTGTTTAGCGCGGTAGGTGAAAGAAGCCGGGAAGCGGAGGAATTATATCAGAATTTCATTAGTACAAAAGTATTGCCTTTTACATCGTTGATTCTGGGGCAAATGGGAGAGAATCCGGCGGTGCGGTTTCGGACGGCGTACGCGGGAGCAACGATTGCCGAGAATTTCCGGGAGAAAAATGGGAGCAACGTGCTGTACTTTATGGATAATATTTACCGATTCGCGCAGGCCGGACATGAATTATCGATGGTGATGAGCGCTATTCCATCAGAAGATGGGTATCAGCCGACTTTGTCTTCAGAGATGTCATCATTGCTGGAGCGGCTTATTTCCACGGACAAAGGCACTATTTCCTCGTTTATGGCACTATTTGTGCCATCTGATGATATTACCGACAGCGCGGTGAGATCTATTCTGCCATATATGGATACGATGGTGGTGTTATCCCGCGATGTATTTCAGTCGGGCAGATTTCCGGCGATTGATTTGCTGAAATCAACATCAGCAGCTCTTAATCCATTGATGATCGGAATTGATCATTATAATACTTTTATCAGGGCAAAACTGGCGCTGGAGGAGGCTTCGGGACTGGAGAGGATTGTGTCTTTGGTGGGTGAATCTGAATTATCGCCGGAAAATCGGTTAATTTATTCCCGTTCGCAGTTAGTAATCAGTTTTATGGCGCAGGATTTGTTTGTGAGCGTTGAAGAAACGGGAGGAACGGCGGAATTCGTGCCGATGAAAGAGACAGCCGAGGCGGTGAAAGATATTCTGGATGGAAAATATGACCAGTTGGATCCGGATGACCTGCGATATATTGGCGGGATTGAAAATGTAGAGGAAAAGATGGCAACTAGGAAGACTCGGGCTTTAGGGGTGCCAAAGCCTCAGCTACGGCAGGAGCCAGCTCCGGCGACTCCTTGATGCCTATATAGGCTTCAACGGTGTCATAGTGGTGGTAAATGACGCCGCTGTCCAAGGTGATGACCTGGGGCGGCTGATCTTTGGGAAAGAGGGTGATTTGGTCTTTAATAATGGAGATGAAATTGGTGTGCTGGGGCAGAATAGAGAATGATCCGGTGTCATTGATGGACTGAATAGCAGTGACTTCGCCTTCGAAGACGGTTTTTTCGGGGGTGATTATTCTGGCTTTTAATAACATATGTATATTATATATTAATTTCAAATGAATAAATTACCACTGACGACGTGGCGATTGCTAATTTGTTCAATTGTTGAATTGTTATATTGTTGAGGTGACCCCAATATGCGAATCGCATCCGAATGATACGACTACGGTTGACGGCGGGCGGGCGGTTACCATTTTCCACCCACGAGGTGGAAAATGAGTTGTGTATAAAGGGGTCGAGATGGCTCTTATATAGAATGAGATATTAGTGATAAACTAAGACGCTGTGCCTAAAATACTATGAAATTACCGGGATTAAATGTGGGGATATTGGGAATTACTTTTGCTTTGGGGGCTTTGGCGATGTTTTTGTATATGGATCTAGGGAATAAATCGACAGAAGTTGCGGTGACGGCGGAATCAAGTGAAGAGGGTGATAATCCGGTGACGGCAGTTGAGCCGCAACGGGAAGGATTTGCTAATTCCGACACTCCGCCGCCGGAGCGGGCGAAAGTGGTGAGAGTATTTGATGGACTGACGATAGGGCTCGATAGCGGGCATGTGGTTAGATATCTGGGAGTGCGATTGCCGAGCGTGGGACAGCCGGTGCAATGTTTTGGCAAGGAGGGGGTGACAGCTAATGAAGGAATGATCGGAAAAGAGGTGCGGCTGGAAGCTGATCCGCTGTTGGAAAAGGCACAGGATGGAGCCTGGGTGAGATATGTGTGGGTGGCGGAAGCTGATGAAATCTTTGAGACTTTGCCTAGTGTGGTGACGCAAGGTCCAGATGGTGAATTTATTGATGGATTGGTTGGAGGCGAGGGAGGCGATGAAGATATAAGCGGCTCTGTTAAGGGCAAGACAGGTGATGTTGATGAGGTAAAGCCGAAGGCAGTTTTGGAGCCGGGCGCAGGGCCGGTGGAAGGGATAAAAGGGAATGACGAAGGGGAAGAGGCTGGTGAAAGCGGTGAAAATACTGAAACTGATGGCGAGGAAGAAGTGAAGGAATATATGGTAAATGAGAGAATTATTGAGCTGGGATTGGGCTTTCCCCTATTGGCGGAAGAGATGACATATTATGACAAGCTGTTTGGAGCGGCCCGGTTCAGCAGTGCAACTAAACGAGGGATGTGGGGAGCGTGTGAAGTGAAGCCGGATGAGAAGAACTTGTACAATACGCAGGAATTGACGGAGTGTGTAATCAAGGGAGCCAAGCTGATCAGCGGCAAGAAAGTGTATCGGACGCCGGAATGTAAGGGATATAAGGAAACTTTGATATTAACATCGGAGAGTGAGAAGTGGTTTTGCTCGGTGGAGGAGGCGGAAGGAGCGGGGTTTGAGAAGGCGGAGGACTGCGGATAGTTTTTAATTTCTAATTTCTACTTTTTAATTTTTAGTCAATTGCTAATGACACAATTTTCAAATGTGCGGTTATTGCTGAATTGTTAAATTGTTGAATTGTTGATGGTGGGTTTTGGTATTAGGGTAATGATCAGGAATGAAATGGTGCCAAGGGCAATGAAAATGTCGGCGAGATTGAAGGCCAGGGTGCCGATGGTTAAGATATCGGTGACGCCGGCATAGATGAGGCGATCAAGGAGATTGCTTAGACCGCCGGATACTATCATGACTAAAGCCATAATTTTTAGTGAATATTCAAAGCCCAATTTATTAATCGTGCGGTTTGATGAAAGGGTACGATAGAGATAGTAAATCAGAAGTCCGAGGATGATGAAGGAAATAGCGGCGACGAGGGGATTTGGGGTGGGGAGATTGAAGATGGCGGCTGGGTTGCGAGAGGCCTGGATAGTGACGAGAGTTAATTTAAGCGGCTGGGGGAGAAGGAGAGTGAGCTGTTTGGATAATTGATCAAATATAATCAGAATGAAGCCCAGAATGGTAATTTTAATTTTTATATTCAAAATTTTAATGACTGAATTAAATTGTTAAATGGCTAAATTGTTAAATTGTTGACGACGGGATTGCCCTACTGTGACGAGGTTTTGGAACAAGTTGGAACAGATTGTGGATGACAAGTGACAATGACAGATATTATTCGACTAGAGTGGTGGCGGCGGGATTGGCGCGGAGACGGTCTTCGGGGATAATCTGACCGTCTTTGGTGAGACCATAAGCACCATCTTCTATCCGGTTTAGAGCGGCATCGATATTTTTTAAGTGTTGCTCCAGGACAGCCTCGGTGCCGGAAGCGGCGGCATGATCGGCAATTTCGGTGGCATTATCTTCATCATGGCGGCCATATTCCGGGAAATTGGCTTGATAGTCGCCGTTTGATTGATGGGTAAAGGTTTTTAATTTGTTTTCAACTTGCTGTTTTTCTTCTTTCAGCTGGGTTTTCATGTTATTGATGAAATCCTGGTTATGTTGTTGATGGGGCATGTGTTAAGTGTAAGGTTAAAAGGCAAAAATCAAAAGCTAAAAGGTAAAGAGCGACCCTAATACCCGAATTACATCCGAATGATCCGAATTCTGCTATTGATGCCAATGGACGGAATGACCAAATGCGGCGTTGCGACGGCCCCTCACCCCCGCCCTCTCCCCAACGGGGAGAAGGGAACGCGGTTGTGAGAATGACCACTTCCCAATTCCCACTCAAATCCCAAACCCCAATGACCACTGGCGCGGCAACTGCGCCCTCATCCTGGTCTTCTCCCCAGGGGGGAGAAGGGAACGCTCCCGCCTATTTTGGAGAAAAATAAAAAAGGCCCAAGTGCGGTCAAAAAGAAGATTTAAGGACCGTTGGGCCTTTGAGCTCACGATTAGGGCGATTGTATCGCCACTGGGTACTTTCCTAAAAAACCAGAAAAGCAGGCAATGGCGATCAATCACATTTCCACGATCGCGAACTTACGTACTTCCGGGGCCTACTGCATTCCCCAGAATACCTCCACCTCGATTGCGGTTACACTACATCTCAAAATAAAGTTAATATGCAGCTAATCCGCCACAATGTACAAAAGAACCTCCGTGTTACAAATTGTTTGTGTTTATTTGTGAGGCCTCGATCCTACACGCTGAATCGACAGCAAGACCAGTCCTCAAAGTGAAGGGCGCACTTAACCATCCGAAAATGGGAAGTACACATAGGGAGTATAGGGGGAAATACTCCCTAAGCGCACTCCCCATTTGAGAAGTGTTGGCAACTACTCAATTGGGAGTGAAAGTGCTATGATCAAAGTTGATGTGTTCACCTGAATGATTTTTCAACAGGGTAATAGATAACTTCGCGGTTGAGGATCCATTTCCCTAAATGTGTAATCGACTTGTTCACAGGGTCTGTGGATTTCTCTACCTGATCGCGATTTGATTGAGAAAGAGCTGTCCAATGTTAGTCCTAGGGGCCATACACGGGCTTAACTCGCTAGGACTAAGGTGTTTATGTTTGTGGTGTTTATGTCAGAACGTGGAAGAGAACTTACGTTCTGCTACTATTATAGCAGAGATTTGCACTATGATCAAAGATATTGAATAGTTTTTTGCACATATCTGGTACTCATATAATTACCATACAGTGGTTCTGTTGATGTTCTTTTTTGTGTTTGGCCATCGAGAGTGTTTGAGGAGGCTGTCAGATGGCCTTTCTGTCTTCCATGGTGATAAGGTTTGCCTAATTATTGGGTAGATCCGGATATTTTTTTTAGGACTTTATTTTCCCTGATTTTTCATCTGAGAATGATGAGGTTGGTCTAATTCAGAGTTGAATTTAAGAGGCATTTTAAGAGCAGACTGGAGCTGCATAATTCGGAGATGAATATAAGTATAATTAATTTATTGAAGCTGGTCTTCGGGTGAAATATAAGGTGGTCCAAATTTGAGGCATAATTATTATTCTAGAAATTTGAGAATTAATTTCGAGCTTTTTGGTGAAGGGCTTTAGACGAGCGGAAAAGCAGCGGATAAATATTGACGACATTTGAGAGTGAATTTAAGAGCGGGAGAGTTTAATTGGAAAAAGTTGAGATGGCCCTGATAGGGAGTGAATTTAAGAGCGGGAGAGTTTAATTGGAA
>QIFI01000112.1 GCA_003229735.1 Candidatus Anderseniibacteriota bacterium
TTATTGAATTTATAATTATTAAATTTTCAATGAACGATGAGGGAATGGCAATACAGAAAAAGTCAGATGGGGTTTTGAGGTTCCTGATTTTTGGGGATGTGGTGGGGAGGCCGGGGAGACAAGCGGTGACCAGGGTACTGCCGTCCTGGCGAGCGGAATATGAGCTGGATAGCGTGATTGTGAACGTGGAAAATATAGCTCACGGTCGGGGAATCTATCCAGCGGCTATGGAAGAAGCTTTATTGTGGAAAGCTGATGTCTATACGACCGGAGACCATGCCTGGGATAATGCCAAGGGAATATCTTTACTTGAGGATAAAAAGCTGCCGATTATCAGGCCGGCTAATTATCCAAAAGGGGTGCCGGGGCGGGGCTGGCAGGTGTATAGCCTGGGAGCCAGGCAAGTGGCGGTGATAAATTTGCAGGGGCAAGTGTTTTTTAAAAACGATCCCAATAATCCTTTTTTGGAATTTGATGAATTGATGAAGCAACCAGAGATAGCTGGAGCTGATGTGGTGCTGGTTGATTTCCATGTTGAGGCGACCAGCGAGGCCCGGGGATTTGGCTGGCATGTGGATGGACGGGCATCCGCAGTATGGGGCACGCACACGCATGTACCGACAGCTGACGCCCAGATATTGCCCAAGGGGACCGGGTATATTACCGATGCAGGTATGTGCGGTTTACATAATTCAGTGATCGGGATTGACCCGATGGGGCCGGTTAAAGGGTTTCTGACTCAATTGAAAATAAAGCAGACATTTGATAATGACGGGCCGGTGGAAGTTAATGCTTTACTGATAGACGTGGACCCGGAAAAATCGGAGACAATTGGTATTGCGCTAATTAGAAAAATCCTGAATGCTACAAATTAATAGCTTTATTAAGGCGCTGTAGATAAATAGCTTATTTATTTACAGTGATTAAGCTACAGTGGTTTATTATTAAGGTTTTTTCATAGGGAGGTGATTTACATGACAAATAAGGATGCATTGATTGACCAGGTAACTAATGTTACCAGGCAGCCGCGAAAGGATGTGGAGGAGATAGTTAATGCTTTACTGGAGCAGATTATTGATAAAATAGCGATGGGGGAAAAGGTTAATTTGACCGGTTTTGGGGTGTTTGAGGCTAAGGATCGCAAAGGGCGTAAGGGGGTAGATCCGAGGACTTTAAATCCGATAGAAATACCCACGGTAAGAGTGGCGAAATTCAGGCCGGGCAAAACTTTAAAGGAAGCGGTTAAATAGAAAGATCAAATTTCAAAATCCAAATTTCAAATCAATGACTAAATGCCACAAATCCTAAACCGCGTTTGACATTTGGCTTACTGGATGTAGAGTGAGCGGATTATATGATTTGTATTGGAGGTTTGTCTGGTTTGTTATTTGTGTTTTGGCGCTAGAGGTTTCCATCATGAAATGAGGTTTACGGGGTGTGGTGTAGTGGTAGCACGGGTCGTTTGGGACGATCTGGCTCGAGTTCGAATCTCGGCACCCCGACGATATTAGTTTGTAGTGAGTAGTTTGTAGGCTGAAAGGTATGTCTTCAGCGAAGGGAATATTGTTTATTATGCTGGTTTTTGCGGCGTCGATGCTGTGGTTTTTGATACAGGCCGAGGGAGGCGTAGGAGAAATACCTCGTCTAATCGAAAGAGTTAGTGATACTAAATAGTGGGTGTTTAAAAGAACGGCCGGGGACCGTTCTTTTTGTCAGCTTATTTTATAATATTATCCGCCGGGAGGAGGTGGGGGTGGGGCGCCACCACCATCATCTGGAGGGGGTGGTTCGCCTCCGCCACCACCATCATCGGGAGGGGGAGCCGGGTCACCACCGCTGTCTGGAGGGGGAGGTTCGTCTCCGCCACCACCATCATCGGGAGGGGGAGCCGGGTCACCACCGCTGTCTGGAGGGGGAGGTTCGCCTCCGCCACCACCATCATCGGGAGGGGGAGCCGGGTCACCACCGCTGTCTGGAGGGGGCGGAGCACTGCCGCTGTCACCTGGAGGGGGAGGGTAGTAGGTGCCGCTATTGTCGGGAGGCGGTGGGGTATAATTACCGCTACCTCCAGAGTCGTATTGATTCTGCGGTTGAGAGTAGGCGGGGTAATAAGGGTCAGAACCTCCGGAAGAATTGTATGGGTCATAATACTGATTTGGGCTGGGGCTGTAGTTGGGGTTTGGGTTGTAGCTGCCGGCGCCATTGGGATTATAATACGGAGCTGGTTGATTATCGGGAAAACCAGCCGGGCCAGGGTAAGGGCCGGAAGCAGGGCCATAGACTGGATAATTAGGAGAGCCGTTGGGATTAAAGGCGGCGCCGGGGCCAGGCAGAGGACGGCCTTCAGCATCGACCGGGCCAAAATTACTGCCGGGGGGTGGAATTTTGTCGCCCCGTTCAATAGCGTCATCCCAAAAGTCTCGACGTTCTTCGGGGGTCATCTGGTCGTAATTTTCCGGGCGGGCGGGAGCGCCGGGAGGCGGGGCCTGGTAGACAAAGAAGTTATCGGCGCGCTCTTCCGGCGGTAATTCCTGGAAACTTCTCAAGCAGTCAATGGGATTAGTGCATCCATTACGGCCCAGATATTGAGTTGGGGCCAGAGGCTGAATGTCATAAGTGACCACCGGAGCCCGGAAGCCGCCATAACCGGGAAAGATGGGCGGGCCCTGGCGATCTTCGGGGCCAAAATTAACGCCGACGGCGGGGGTTAAGGCATAGCCGCTGGGAGCGGCAAAATTGCGGCATTCGTCACCATTTTGAGCACAATAATCATCAATGGCCGAGGGGTCGCGCAGACCGCCCGGGCCGGCGAAGGGCAAGGGGCCGGCTAGGCCGGCGGGGCGTTTCCAGCCCTCGGGGTCTTTGATGCCGAATCGATCACGGAAGCTGGCCAGTCGCCGAAAATTCGGGGGCAAGTAATCATCGATGTTGGCGGCGTCCGGGAATTGCTCACGGAGCTGGGCTTTATATTGTTCTAAAGCGACTATATCTTGCGGGGAAGGTTTGAAGCGGTGCTCCAGCTCTTTGAATTTAGCAAAGTTGCCGGGTCGGAGATTTTCCAGAGATTTGAGGACGTCATCTGGAATAAAGTCGGGGCGAATGGTCTGTTGAATACGATCCAGGTTTACCGAGGCTACCCAGAATGGCAATAAATCCGGGGGGACGGGCGTCACGCCGGGTATAAAGGTGGAGCTGAAAGTTTGCAAGCGCGCCAGCATGGCATCGTCGGGCTTGACGGCCTCCAGTTGTCCCAAAGATTGAAGCTTATCAAGTTCAATGATTTGGCGCACCTGGTTGGGATAGAGGGCGGCGGCTGATTCATCCAGAGCGCCTTTAATGTCGGCCGGGGTAAGATAGCCATTGTCAACAAAATCTTCAAGGGTGGCGCGGACTTGTTTACGAGTGGTGTGGTTGTAGATTTGGGCAACTTGTTCGCGCTGGATAACCCCAATGGTCTGGAGTGATCGCAGGCCCTGAACTACGCCCGGGGTAATGGGCGGCCGATCGAGATTATCGGCGGCCGCGTCTACACCGATGGCCAGGGCGGACCGCAGATCGATAAAGGCTTCCTGGGTGCTTTCGGGAAGTTCGGCCTGGTCTTTTTCAAAAGTGGTCTGCAAACCAGCCAGGCGAGATTCAAGATCGCGGGCCTGGTCATCATCTGGTTCGGAGGTGAAAATATCCTCCATGGCGGTCTTAACCCGGGCAATAGCTTTGGATACGGCGGGATCTTCCTGCTTCAGGAGATGGTGAGCTTCGGAACTGCGCTCGGCGGCTCTTTTGTAGGCCCGCTCGGAGGCATTGCCGGGACTTACAAGATTAAGAGTGCCATCAACGATTCCTTCACCAAAAAGTTCGAATTGATGGAGAAAGCCTTTGGTGGTGCCGGGGGGAGGCAAATCAGGAGTATCCGGCTCATCTTCGGCGGCGGAAGCGGCCGCTTTTACCAGAGCCTCATCAGTAGGAGGAGGGACGGGAGCAATCAGGGTTTCGCCTTCGATGTCGCCCAGGGCCACATATTGACCAATCAGTTGATCAATATTTAAACCGGGAGGAATTTGCTGGGGACCTATTTCTACTAGTCCCTGCCCTTCCACGCCAATATAGTATTGGCTGGCAGAAGGAACATCGGGATTGGGAAATTTTTCGATATAGCCGCTGATGATGTCGACGGTGCCGGCAGTGTCGGTGGCCTGCAGAACACGCCCGGGCGCAGGGGGCGAAGAGACGATATTAGGGCCGGGGTCCAGGTAATATGATCGGAGGTTTGAAAAATCCGCCGACACGGGCAGAGTATAAAGAAAGGTTAAAGTGACAGCGGTAAATAAAGAAATTAAGGGGCGACTAAAAAGCCGGCGGTGATGATTCATAATAATATTGTTAATGAGTACATGTGATTACTTTATCACAAAGCGGCAAGTTATTTATCCACTGCGTAATGAGAGGCATAATAAAGGTATGAGAAGTGGAGGAAATAATAGAGTTTGGCGGGGAGCAATTACCGGGCTGTTAATAGTTGGGGAAATGATGATCAATACAGCAGAGGCGAAAGGAGCTGGTAGGAGCACTGCGCTCCAATTTATAATTTCTAATTTTTATTCAATTATCAATGAATTAATTTCCAATTATTAATTGACGGAAAGGTTATCTTTTGGTAACTTATTGTCATGACTAAATATGTAGGAGTAAAAGAGTTGCGACTCAATATGGATAAAATCGTCCGGCAGGTTAAGCGGGGCGATGAATTTATTGTGATGAAGCATAATCAGCCGCTATTTAAGTTGAGCCAGGTAACTGATCCATGGGGTGATGAAGGAGAATGGGAGAGCGTGATTGATTTTACTAAGATTCGGAAGGGTGGAGTGCCGGCAGAAGATGTCTTAGCGGCATTAAAAAAAATAGAGAAAGAGGATAGAAGAAAAGAGAAGAAGGGTGGTTAATCGGCTGACAAAGCATTTACGTAAACTTTCCGGTCGAGATCGTAGGGTATCGGATAAGTTAGTCGCCCGCCTGATAGCGCATGATACACACGGACTTAACGTGAAGAAGATGCGAGGCCATGACAATATTTTCAGGTTGCGAAAGGGAAGATTAAGAATAATTTATCACGTCAAGGGTAAGAAAGTGATAATCCTGGATGTTAATCTTAGATCGGACTCGACTTATCGGAAGTTTTAGGTGGTTGACTTGGGGGTTGATTTGGCATAAAAAGGGTTTACTGCGAGTGTCGTATAATGGCTATTATTTCAGATTTCCAATCTGACGATACGGGTTCGATCCCCGTCACTCGCTCATGTTAGTTTGTAGTTGGTAGTGAGTAGTTGGTAGACTGGTGATGATAATTTTATTTGACCTCTTAATTTTCATAACATAAAACGGTATTGCTAGTTACTGATTACTGGTTACGAGTTACTATATAATCATGCAGTATGGAAGATATGGCTTACCTTATTTAGTTTTACGGTGGGGGGTGGGAATTACTTTTCTGTTGATAGGAGTAATGATTTTGGGCAGTCCTAATGACTGGATGGGGTATGTGCCGGAGACGGTGCCTTTGGGTATGACCAGGGAAGGAGCCTTACAAGCGGTGGCTGGGTTTGATTTGTTAATCGGGTTGGCGCTGGTGTTAAAGTTTTTGCCGAAAGCGGCCGGGGGACTGGCGGCCCTGCATTTAGTGGGCATTATTCTGGTTCAAGGACTGGATGCGGTGGTGGTGAGAAATGTGGGATTATTGGGGGCGGCGCTGGCAATTTTTTTGTGGCCGAGCAGTCATCATCGGAAGAAGCATATTTGGCAGATGAGATACTGGCGAAAGAAAAAGCCGCTTGAAGATGAATGATCCTGTTTGGTTCAATTGTTGGACGTGATGCTAATGTAAAAAAATTAAAAGGCAAAAGTGGTGTAATTTAAAATTTTAATTTATAAATTTCATCACTGTGCGCAGTACTAGCGCTGAGGCGCGTCGGCCAGGCGCTGGCACTAGCGCTGAGGCGCGTCGCATTTTTAAATGACTAAATGACCAATTCCCAATGGTGCGGCGGTTACGCCCCTCATCCTGGCCTTCTCCCCAGGGGGGAGAAGGGAGCGGCGGTTACCGAAATGACCAATTGCCAATTTCTCCCACCCCCTCTAACTTCCCCTCGGGCAGGGGGAGGAGCGCGGCGGTGCGACGCCCCTGCTTTTAGTTTTCAAATTTCAAGTATCCAATCGCCGCCACGCCGGCGCCGAGGCTGGGGAGAGGCCAGCTCTCAATACATGGAAAAGGGATTGATGGGGCGGCCGGAGCGGCGGACTTCGAAGTGGACATGAGGTCCACTGGAACGGCCAGTGGATCCTATTTTGGCGATGGCCTGTCCTTTGATAACTTTATCGCCTTTTTTGACATAGTTAACTTCATTGTGGGCGTAATAAGTTTGCAAGCCGCCGCCGTGATTGAGAATGACTATGTTACCGTAGGCGCCCAAGCGGCCGGAAAATTCCACGGTGCCGGCAGTGGCGGCATAGATGGGCGGACGAGACCGGTTGGGAATATCGATGCCGGTGTGGCCCCAGCGGAAGTACTGGGATATGTTTTTGGTGGTAGTAGGCCAGATGAATCCGGAGGCTTTGGCGGTAGAAGGAGGCGGAGCCGGACCATTGGCCAAGCTGGTGCCGCGAGCGACAACCCGGGGAGCGGCGCGCGGGGCGATATAACCACCGGGAATGATAACTTTCTGGCCAATGGATAACCTGGCGCCATCACCTAAATTGTTATAGGTGATGATTTCTTTACTTTTAATGTCATATTTTTGGGCCAGGCCGGAGATGGTGTCTCCGCCCGAGATAGTGTGGAGGACGCCGGTGGTAGGCAGGATAGTTAAATGGTCGCCAACTTTAATGGTGTCTTTGCTGGACAATCCATTAGCCCACAGAACGGTGTTGGTACTGATATCAAAATCAGCGGCAATGCTGGCAATGGTGTCATTTTCCTGGATGGTATAAACTTGGGGTTTACGGTTGGCGGATTGGCGGGGAGTGCGGCTGCCCGGTTCGGGGGCGATGGGCATGGCCGGGGCGACTACGGCATTGCCACCAAGGGTGGTGGCAAAATCTACTTCCGGATCATCAAAAGTAATTAGTTCAATACCCATATTGGCATCCAGGGCGGCCAGGCGGGCGCCGCCAATACCCGGGGTATTAGTGCTGGCGTATACGGAAGGATCGAGGGGGCCTTCAACTATCTCTTCACCAGCAATCAGATTGTATAATAAAGAATGCCGATCGGTAACAGCCGCGGTTCTGCTATACCAGGCGGCGCTAACCATCAGGGCAATGAAAGTGCTATGGATGAGATATTTCTTGATAAGCGGAACGGAATCGTCCGACTTAAATTGTGACTGGTCCGCGATAGACAATGGGTCCTTTCATCGAGATATGGCCGTTAGTCAAGAAGAGCAGGAAAGGCGGCGGATGGCTATATTTCGTTGATGGGCAGGGTAAATTTGGTGTGGGGAGTTGTTTATTTGGAGGGCTGACAGATGCCCTTTCCACGGTGGTATTGTAGGGGGAAGAGAATAGCAGTCAATGTTGACATGATAATCAATAATCAGTCTTATTTTACACCTGTTTCTTAGAGGGGCGGTATGGGCATCTTGAGGCCAAAACGTCACTTTTTGTTGACAAATGAGAATGTGGAAAAATTGATTAGTAACTGGTAATCAGTAACTGGTAACTAGTAATTGCGGGAATGATGTCAGGATGGGTATGATTGACTTATGAATATTGATTTAACTGATCGGGATCAATTGGAGAGATATTTGCGGGATAAACACATCCAACCGGAGCAAACATCGGGCCAGAATTTTATGGTTTGTCCGGAGGTGCCGGAGGCGATAGTGGCGGCAATGGAAGGAGGGCCAATGAGAGTGACGGAATTAGGGGCAGGGCTGGGAACATTAACTCAACAACTGGCGGCCGGCAATTATGAGGTGCGGGCCATTGAGCGGGATGCCAGACTGGCCAAATCTTTGGAGCAATTGATGCCGCCGGCCGGACGGAAAAAGGTGGAAGTGAGGCGGGAGGATTTAAGAACATGTAGCTGGTCATGGACAACCCCTTATCAACTGGTGGGCAATATTCCATATAATTTATCCGGGCTGATTGTGCGCCTGATGACGCGGCTGGAGCCAGCGCCGGAGCGAGTGATATTACTGGTGCAAAAAGAAGTGGGAGAGAGGCTGGCGGCAGAGGCGCCTAATTCGCATTTGATATCGGTGGCGGTGCGATTATGGGGTCGAGCGGATCCATTGATGAACGTACCGGCCGATTGTTTTTGGCCGGCGCCGCAAGTGAATTCTCAATTAGTGATGCTGACGCCGAGGCCGGAGCAAAAAATTGATTTAAAAGCCAGGGAGCGGATACTGGGCCTGGCTAAGATATTTTTCCAGGGAAAGCGAAAACAGGTGGGCGGAGTGCTGAAACGGCAATGGGATATTGATGATGCTAAAGTCCGTGAGTTGCTGGGTCAGGCGAAAATATCAAAGGAGTCCAGACCGCAAGAAATTACGGTGGGGCAATGGATTGATTTATGGAAACTGCTGAAGTGATAAGTACCGGGGTTGATGATTGTCATTACTTAGGGGTTTGGGGATGAAGGTTGAGGATAATGTTTAGAACCACCCCTCTCCCTAACCCTCTCCCCTCGAGGGGAGAGGGGAACGGATTTAACCAGACTCTCTTCTGGTGAGGGGAGAGGGGAACGGATTACGGGAATGACCAATTCCCAATGACCAATGACCACTCAACCCCCAAATCCCAATGACTAATGGCGCGACGGTGATGCCTCTCACCATATCCCTTTGCCCGGCCGGGGAGAAGGGATTCTCAAGTTGGTGGGAATTTGCTGATGTAGCGTGTTATACTGGGCTTTAATTATGCACTCAAGCATTTCTTATGCCTAGAATTTTAGTGATTGGAATATTCGCGATATTGATCCTGGGGATTGTGGTGGGAGGCGGGTATTTGTTAGTGAAGCGATTTAGCGGAGATGATGAAACAACGACCAGCGAGGAAGAATCTGGATCTTTGTTCGGCAACCTGACGCCGGCCGAAGAAACTAATCGGACTTTTGAAACTTTGCCGAACGCCGCGGGGGATGATGATGGTGACGGCTTGAGCAACGCGGAAGAATTAGTGTGGAAAACGGATGTGAATAATCCAGACACGGACAGCGACGGATATTTAGACGGTGAGGAGGTGGCGGCCGGTTTTAATCCTACTATTCCGGCTCCGAACGACAAGATATCCGACCAAGCGGCGGCGGTGCCGGAAAGCGGGGGAGATAATCCGGATTTAACTACGGTGAACGTGGATCAGTTTTTCGTGGATGATGTCGAAATTGATTTAGGGGATACAAATTATACGGCTGAATATGAGAAGCAAGATGGTATGGTGGCGGGGGATCAGACTTTGATGGAGCAATTCGCGTTCAAACAGGTGGTGGCAGATGTCCTGCCGACTCCTGATAATAATGATTCATTTGCTACCCAGGCAGACAATCCCGGGACGTTGAGCCAGTACGTAAAGCTGGCTGATAACGGAACAGTATTAGCGGATAGCAGGATGTATGAACTGGCACAATTTAACCTGATTTATGAGAATAATCCGGGTTTGATTATGTCCATGGCCGATCGGTGGCGGTCTTATCGCGGAGATCTAGATGGGGCCATCGTCCCGGAATCAGCGGCTCCTTTACATAAATTATTATTGGCCTACGCGAAGGCGACGGCGGTGACTTTTGATCAGATAGCCAAGCGGGAAGAGGATCCGGTCAGGTCGATGGTGGCCAGCCGCCAGGCCGAGGCGCTGGACCGGAGATTCTATCCACTTATTAGAAATGAGATGCGGCGCTTGAATTCGTTACAGGTCCAGATGGCGCAGGCGGGGCAGTAATTTTGGATTGATCATGACATTGCCCGTGTGGGGATTACTTGGTGTATTCACGGCCACCTTTAGCGCGCCCTTTACTATGGCGGTGGAGCCGCCGGTAGCGGTGGCCCTGCCCCAGGATATTCAATACAACGAATACATAGCGGCGCAATTGCGGGGGGCGGAGTTTGCCAACGACCCGCAGTTGTTACTGGATTATCGACAGGCGGCGGCGGGAAGCGGGACGGATGAGGACGGGCCATTGCTGGTAGCCTTCATTTATAATCCAGAATCCTGCACCACGGTAGGGGATTCACAGGGTTATCGGATTACGGTGCGCAACGCGGGTAATGAAATAGCCCGGAAGGTGATTATTCAACTGCAGTATCCGCCGGGTATGACGGTGGTGGAGACCAAGCCGGCGGCCACGATGATAGACGGCAAGCGGATTATCAACTGGTTTGGTCAGGACCTGGCTCCGGGCGGATTATTAAGTTTTACCTATACGCTGAAAACGGAGCAGGCGGCAAGTGATTACTTGAATAATCTAACTGTCTATTATGGAGAGGATGAGGGCGGCCTGGGGCTGGTGATTGGGGAAAGGCAATTGTCCGGTCAGTGTGATGGCCAGAAGGCAGAGGGCGAGGTGCTGGGAGTCAGAAAAGACGAGGAAGTGCTGGAGAATCCGATTGTGTGCGATCCGGCTGAATATCCCTGCGAGGATACTTATCGTGATCTGGATAAGATATTGGGGCCGCGATATGACGAGGCCGAGGAGATTACGGTTTGTTCGGTGCATAATACGGAACTGCGGCAAGGGCTGTCCGGGTTTAAGAGATGTGTTGACAGCAAGCCGCAATTGGGCACAAGGTTCGCGGAAGCCATTGCGTCTATTGAGCCGGGGGATTGCCGGGTGATAGATGATAATCGCATTACCGGCGCGGATATGCAGGATGCTTTGGGGCGTAGAAGCGAGCCGGCGGCATTTTTTATGGAGCCATTATTTTCCAGCGGGCAGGACTTTGCCGATTTAGTGTTGGCTAATTTTTTACTGGGATTGGGACATAAAGGAGAAGTGAAGGAAGAAATGCGGTCGGCTGTGAGCGGGGTGTGGAAAGATATAATTGAAATATCGTCAGCGGTGGCCCGGGGAGACATTGACGGAGGTGAGGGAAGGAGCAGATTGCAGGCCCGGCGGGTAGACTGGATAGAGGAAATTAAATCCGGACAGGAAAGTCTGGGGGGATCATACACAGGTATGATAGAAGAGAAAAAAGATAATTATGGCAAGTATGTGTGCGGGCAAAGCGGCGAAGGCGGCATTGACCCATCATCATGTCTGGCAGTAGAAAAGGCTAGAGATTCGATACAACGATCCTGCAGTAGTTTATCACAGTACGACTCCCTGACTGATCCAGGCGGACTGCAAGGGGCTATTGCGGCTAATAAGGCGGCCTATGACGCGCACATTGAAGCGCAGGCAAAAGAATACGCTAAGATGCAAAAGGAAGCATTGAATTCTTTTACGGCGGAGCTGGACCGGCAGATCTTCGGGATCAGCAGTACTTTTAATGACCCTAAATTATTGAAAGGGGAGATAGCGAATACCAGGGCGGCGGAAACGGAAGTATTAGCTAAATATTTAATGAAATTTTATCAGGACCGGGTGAGATTTGATCAGGACAGCGACCATGCTTTTAGAATTAACAGCTATGAGCCGATTCTGGATCCGCCTAAAACAATTGCCGTGGATTGTGAAAAGGAATTGCCGCGACCGCGGGGCTGGGACAGCCCGGAAGAATTTCCCTCGGTAGAGTTCGCCAAGGCAGTATCAGGTTATGGGGGTGACGTGGGATTTGTTTACTGCGAGAATAACGCTACGCCGGCGGAGAAAATAAATGTCGAGGTGATGAAGAGCGGTAAAATGCCGCCGACTATTCCATTAAGTGAAAGCGGGTTCTTCGATGACTTTGATCCGCTGATATTCGGATCATCCTGTTCGGGACGGCCGGGGGATCCGTGGTGGGCGGGAGATTGCTCATGTGATTGCGGTTCTCTATTGCCAGTCAATGAAGGAAATATTGCTTTTTGCATGCCGGGAGAGGGGATTTATACCCAGGGTTCTGGTGACTCTGATGGATCCAGCGATACTGACCCCGGATATTCATCGGCCGATGGGAGCGGCTCCAGATATACAGCGGCGGCCGGCCGGGTGCTGGCGTGGGTGGATCAATTTAACTCCTTTAGTCGGGATACGCTGGATCTGGGAGTTCTGGCGGTAAAGGCGGTGCCGGAGGCGCAGGCGCAGGGAGCGGTGGAGGGGTATATATCTATAGACACGCCGATGAAAAATACCGTGCAAGAAGGTGAAACGCTGGCTATACCAATCAGATTTATATCTGAAACAGGTAATCCTCTCACATCGACGGTGACAGTGACGGTAATAACATCGGATGAGGGCATGACTGCTACTTCGGGTGAAGATTATGATCCGATATTGAATCCTTCAGAAGTGACTTTCGGCCCAACTGATGTGCTGGAATATAATGCTGATATAGATGAAGATGTGATTACCAAATGGGTGACATTAACTACTATTCCTAATGGAGATGGGGCAGAGAGTGAAGATTTGCAAATTATTATTGACACCGTGACCGGGCCGGCCGTGAAAGGCGGGGGAGCGTATGATTTTGAGACGATCAGTATTATTAATATTTTCAAGGTGTCGATTGGCAACGCGCAGGATGTGGACGAAGGAGATCCGGGTGACAACGTGACGGCTCAATTCCCGATTGAGATCAGAACTCAAAGCGGGACGCCGGCGTCAATAGAGGATGATATTACGTTTAAGGTTATTACCCGTGACGGCACGGCCATATCTGACCTGGCTGCCGGGCCCGGGAAAGAGTTTGATTTTT
>QIFI01000037.1 GCA_003229735.1 Candidatus Anderseniibacteriota bacterium
CTGTTGAGATCGGTGATTATCGGGAAATCGGCAGAGCAGGCGCGGACGCAATTACAGTGGCAGAATGGCAAAGCGGCTAAACTGGTGGCTAAGGTATTGGCATCAGCTATTGCCAATGCCCAGAACGATTTTGAGATTAGTGAAGAAGAATTAACAGTGGTGGCCTTGGATGTGGATGAAGGAATCAAGTTTAAGCGGTTTAATCCGGTTAGCCGCGGTATGGCTCATTCATTTCAGAAGCGGAACTGCCATATTCGAGTGGTAGTGGGAAGTGAGGGGAAAAAGTCCAGTAAGAAAAAAGTTAAAGCTGATATTGAGACTTTAACGGTGGAAGAGCTGGCAAAAAGTGAACGGGCGGTAGAGAGGCTGGAGGAACCAAAGAAGGAAACGGCCGCAGGCGACGGGGAGGCGGCGCCCTTAGACGCGGCTATGTTGTCCAGGAGTAAGAATAAAGTGATGCAGCAGGGGGGAGATAAGAAAAAGACTCATCGGAGGAAGAGCATCTAGAAGTAATTTTCAATTTCTAATTTCTAATTTTTATTCAATTTCTAATGAATCAATTATTAAAAAATAAATGCCAGATAATGTGGATTCAAGATCGGCGATTGGTTTTGATATTTAAAAATTGGGTAATTAAGAATTCGATAAAAATTAATAATTGTGAATTAGAAATTATTTACTATGGGTAGAAAAACAGATCCAACAATATTGAGGGTAGGCAACATTTTGCGGTCATGGGACGGCAAGTGGTTTTCAGATAAACGTCAGGATTTCAGAAATAATTTGCTGTCTGATTTAACTATTCGCAAGTATTTCGCGGAGCGGCATCGTTTGACTTCAATTTCCAGGATTGAAATTGAGCGGGGTCAGCAGGAGATGATATTAACTATTCACTCTTCCCGGCCGGCGATGGTGATTGGCCGGGGCGGATCGGGAATTGAGCAAATCCAGAAAGACCTTAAGAGGCTGATAAAGATTAAGGGGCGGATGAGAATTAATGTTCAGGAGGTGCGAAATCCGGATACGGATGCTCACGCGGTAGCCACGCAGATAGTGGAGCAGTTGGAGCGGAGATTTCCCTATCGGCGAGTGTTAAAGCAAACGGTATCGAGAGCCATGCAAGCCGGAGCTTTGGGAGTTAAAGTGCTGGTGGCAGGCCGGCTGAATGGGGCGGAGATTGCCCGGTCAGAGTGGCTGGCGGAAGGAAATGTGCCTTTGCATACATTTAGAGCTGATATTTCATTTGCCAAAAGGACCGCCAAAACTACTTACGGCGCGATTGGGATTAAGGTGTGGATTAATCGAGGTGAGTACAGTGATGATCGGGAGGAAAAACGGGATGAGAAGGGGGAGGCGGAGAAGAAGGTTATGGCTCGGCGGGGGTCATTAGCCAAGCAAGCTGAAAAATCTGTTCACCTGAAAGCCGGCAAGAAGGGTAAAAATTAAAAGGCAAAGGGTAAAAATAATTTATTATGCTGCTACCTAAAAAAGTAAAACATAGAAAGCATATGAAAGGGACGGTTAATGGGATTAGCGGCCGGGCGGCGACGGTCGATTTTGGGACATATGGATTAAAGGCTATGGAGAATAGATGGGTGACGGCTCGGCAAATTGAGGCGGCTCGCCGAGCTATGACCCGGTCAGTTAAGAGGAGCGGCAAGATGTGGATTCGGATTTTTCCGGACAAGCCGATTACCAAGAAGGGGGCCGAGGTGCCGATGGGAAATGGCAAGGGTTCGGTAGATCATTTTGTGGCGGTGGTAAGGAGAGGCCGAATTATGTTTGAGATGGATGGGGTGTCGGAAGAAGCGGCCCGGGAGGCATTTAGGCTGGCCAGCCATAAATTGCCGGTGAAGACTGTTTTTATAAAGAGGGAGATATGATTATGAAAATCCAAATTTCAAAATCTTATGGGCATGAGTTGATGGCTGGGAGTGGTTTGAGCTGGCGAGATGGAGGCTTGTCAGGCGTTCGGTCTTTGTTTTTTGGTAATTGATTGAGTATGAGCGTTAGAGAATGGCGGGAACTGAATATTGAGGAGCTGAATCGGGCTATTGGTCAGGCTGAATTGGATTTGGCGGTCAAGCATGAAGAGGTGATGAATGGCAAGGAGAAAGATCATTCGCAATTGATCCGGATGAGGAGAGATATTGCGCGGATGAATACGGTTAGAGTTGAGAAGGGAAAAGTAAATTAATTTGATTTTAGGGAATAACTAAGGCATAATATTTAATTACTATGGCAGTTGAAACCAAAAAGAATAAGCAACTAGAAGTCACTAAAAAGGGTGCGAGCAGGCCTCATACCATAGGGTTGAAGGGCAGGCGTGAGCTGAAGGGAGTGATAATAAAGAAGTCCGGCGACAAGACGGTAGCGGTGGAGGTGACCCGAGTGTATTCTCATGAGCTGTATAATCGCAAGGTGCTAAGATCAAAGAAATATCTGGCGCATGATGAAGCAAACGCGGGTGAAGTCGGGCAGAAAGTTTCGATTAGAGAAATGAAGCCGGGATCGGCCAGGAAGAGATTTGTACTGGTGGTAGGTGATAATAAAGACAAATAGTATGAAAATGATAAATCTCGAGAAGCAAATTATAAACAATATTCAATTTCGAGATGACAATATCGAGACGTCTAAGAGTTTGGGTATTGGCGACTGGAGACTGCTTGGGGCTGGCGATTTATTTTTTAGCAATTAACCTGGTTGGGAATGATTCACGAGAAGAGCAAACTGGTGGCGGCGGATAATTCAGGAGCAAAGCTCATGGAGGTGATTCGGGTATTGGGGGGAACTCGACGCAGATATGCTTATTTGGGAGATGTGGTGGTGGTAACGGTTAAGGTGGCGGAGCCGAGAGCGGCGGTGAAGAAGAGTGAAGTAGTGAGAGCGGTGATTGTGAGGACCCGGAAGGAGCAGAAAAGGCCGGATGGAACAGCCATTAGATTTGATGATAACGCGGCGGTAGTACTGCAGAAAGAGTCCAAGGAAATGATTGGCACCAGGGTGTTTGGTCCGGTGGCCAGAGAGGTGAGGCGGTCAGGTTTACAAAAAATAATTTCTTTAGCACCGGAGGTATGGTAAATGCACGAAAATCCAAAAAACAAAATCCAAAATCCAAAATCAGGAAAGGGGATGTGGTGCGGATTTTGAGCGGAAAGGATCGGGGCAAGTCCGGATCGGTGATGGCGGTATTGCCGGAGCGGGGCCGAGTGGTGGTGGATAGTATTAATATGATGATGAAGCATGTGCGGCCGAAGAAATCCGGAGAAAAAGGACAGCGGGTGTCAATAGCGGCGCCGATGCATATTTCCAACGTGCAGTTGATTTGTCCGGCCTGCAAAAAGAGTTCGAGATTAGGGATTAAAAGGGAAGACGGGAAACGACAGAGAATTTGCAAGAAGTGTAATACGGTTATTGATTAAAGCGCCATTTTCATATGTCTCAAGAAATGACTAAAACTTATCAGCAGCTTAAAAAGCAAATGAAGATTGGCAATATTCTGGCGGTGCCAAAAATTACCAAAGTGCTGGTGCATGCCGGAGTGGGCAAGAATCGAGATGACAAGAAATATATTGAAGCGGTGGTCAATGACCTGATGCTGATTACCGGACAAAAGCCGCAGGAACGGCGGGCCAAAAAGGCGGTAGCTGGATTTAAGGTGAGAGAGGGAAATCTGGTGGGATATCTAGTGACTTTGCGGGGAAAAAGAATGGAGGAGTTTGTGACCAGGTTTGTGGATACGGCTTTACCCCGAGTACGTGATTTTAGAGGAATCGCGGTTAGTTCGCTGGATGACAAGGGGAACTTGAATGTGGGTATGACCGAGCAGCTGCCATTTCCGGAGATAAATTCGGAGAAGACAGATGTGGTGTTTGGCGTGCAGGTGACGCTGGTGACTGGCGCTGATAGTTTTGAGGAGGGAGAGAAATTGTTTAGGGCTTTGGGTTTTCCGCTCAAAGAAGAAGATGAGGAAGAGAATTAATTTGACCTGGCGCTTAATATAGTTCATATTGCCTGAATCATGGCTAGACAAGCACAAATTGCCAAGAGTAAGAAGAAACCCAAGTTTACGACTAGATTGGTGCGTCGGTGCGCTTTATGCGGTCGTAATCGGGGGTATATGAGAGATTTTGGTTTGTGTCGGATTTGTTTTAGAGAGCAGGCGGAAAAAGGCACGGTGCCGGGAATTAGAAAATCATCCTGGTAATATGGACGTAATAGCAAACATGTTGAATATAATTGTAAATGCCCAGCAGGTAGGTAAAGAGCGGGTGGCGGTGCCATACTCATCTAATAAACAGCGACTGGCTGGATTTTTACAAGCCAAGAAAATGATTGCCAAAGTGCGAGTGCAAGAAGGAGGTATAAAGAAGCTGGTGTTAACACTTAAGTATGTGGATGGACAGCCAATAATTAATCGAGTGAAAAGAATCAGTAAGCCGGGGCGCCGGTATTATGTTGGCCATAAGGATTTGCCCAGGGCCGGCGGCCGACCGGGATTTTATGTGCTATCAACTTCCGGAGGGCTAAAGGATGAAGTGGAGGCTAGAAAAGAAGGTTTGGGCGGGGAGTTGATTTGTGAGATTTGGGAGACCAGGTAATATGAAAATCCAAATGTCAAAATCCAAATGTCAAGTCAATGTCAAAATCCAAATGTCAAAATCTTATGGGTATGAGTTGATGGCTGGGAGTGATTTGAGCCGGCGAGATGGAGGTTTGTTTGGGGCTGGTAATTTATCTTTTGGTAATTAATTTTATATGTCTAGAATAGGTAAACAACCGATTGTAATTCCGGAAGGAGTGAAGGTAACCCTTGAGGATGGTTTGGTGACGGTGAAAGGCTCAAAGGGGGAAATGTCTTATCAGACGCATTCGGATATAGAAGTGGAGATGGTTGACGGAGAAATTATATGTTCGGTGGGTAAGGATAGTAAACAGTCTAGCGCTTTATGGGGGACCACCAGAGCGCGGATAGCTAATTTGGTTAAGGGAGTGAGTGAAGGTTTTATCAAGGAATTGGAATTGCATGGAGTGGGGTATAAAGCGGCGGTGCAGGGAAAAGATATGGAGATGCAATTGGGATATTCGCATCCGGTGGTGATTGAGGCGCCGGAGAACATTCAGTTTGAAGTGGATGACGAGGTAATCCGAGTTAAGGGGATTGATAAGGAGCTGGTAGGGCAGGTGGCGGCATTGATCAGGGCATCCAGAAAGCCGGAGCCATATAAGGGCAAAGGAGTCAGATATAAGGGTGAGCAAGTGAGGCGCAAAGTGGGTAAAGTGGTAGGAGCGACTACCTAAGAATTATGGATATAAAAGTCAGGTATAATCGAAAAAGAAGAGGGCGAGCCAAAATTCGGGGAACCGGCAGGTGTCCGCGGGCGGTGGTTTATCGCAGTAATAGAGAAACCGGATTGCAGTTGGTGGATGATGACGCGGGGATAACCTTGCTGGCGGTTACATCCGGGACGGGGGATAAAAAAGGGAGCAAAACTGATCAGGCGGCAGAAGCAGGTAAAGAGATGGCAAATAAGGCCAAGCAGAAAGGGATTAAAAAGATTGTGTTTGATCGAGGCGGGTATCGATATCATGGGCGGGTCAAAGTGCTGGCAGAAGCTTTAAGAAAGGGAGGATTAGAATTTTAAATTATGGCTAATACTACAAATCAGGTAAATAATCGGCCGACAGCCAAGACGGGCGATCGGCGTCGTCGTCATTTTTCTTCTGGTGAAGATCAGCGTGATTATGATTTTGAGGTGCTGGAAGTGGCCCGGGTGGTGCGAGTGGTCAAAGGCGGGCGGAGATTCAGTTTTCGCACCAGTGTAGTGGTGGGGAATAAGTCTGGGAAAGTGGGCCTGGGAATCGGCAAAAGCAAGGATGTGCAGTCTTCTATAAATAAGGCATATGATCGAGGCGTGAAGCAATTAAAGGATATAGCTTTGGCTGATAATACCATTCCTTATGAGGTAAGAGCTAAATCCGGAGGCTCGCAAGTGATGTTAAGGCCGGCCAGACTGGGTACGGGCCTGATAGCGGGAGGAATTGTGCGCTTAGTGGCTCAAATGGCGGGAATTCGGGATGTGGTATCGAAGCGGCTGGGATCGGCAAATAAGGTGAATACAGCCCGGGCAACTATTGAGGCGTTGTCTAGTTTGAAAATAAGAAAATAGCATGGCCGTTTATTTACACAATTTACCGGCGGTGGCGAAAAAAAAGAAGCGGCGGGGGAGGGGGATTGGCAGTCATGGAGCTAAATCCGGCCGAGGCATGAAGGGGCAGAAATCGAGGGCCGGCTATTCTTCCCGGGCGGGATTTGAGGGCGGCCAGACACCACTTTATCAGCGTCTGCCAAAGGGCCGGGGGACCAAGCAAACTTTCTCGTCGCAGGTGGTAAAGCCGGCGATGATAACATTGAAGAGTTTGAACAATTTTAAGGATGGGGATATTGTGGGGCCGGGGGCTTTGGCGAAGAAGAATCTTATTAATAAGAAAGCCAGAGCAGTGAAACTGATAGGCTCGGGCAAGATGGAGCTAAAGGTAACGGTGCGGGTGCATCAGGTTACCGAGCAGGCTAAAGCGGCGGTGGAAGGCGCGGGCGGCAAGATAGAGATTATTAAGGCACAAGTTGAATAGATAGATGGTGATTATTCGATATACTTAAAGTAGTTGGATGAGTTTATTAGTAGGGTAAAAAATATGTTTGATTGGAAAAAGTCACTGACTATTTTTAGGATTCCGGAACTCCGAAAAAAAATTCTAATAGTACTGGGATTATTGACGATATTTAGAATATCTACGGTTATACCTTTGCCCGGGGTGCCTAGAGAAAGCCTGGAGGCATTATTTGGAGGCAATCAGCTATTTGGTTTGTTAGATATATTTTCCGGAGGCGGCTTGTCCAATATGTCGGTGGTGATGCTGGGGGTGGGGCCATATATTACGGCGTCTATTGTGATGCAATTATTAACGATGATCGTGCCGCGGCTGGAGGAAATGTCTAAAGAAGAGGGGGAAGGGGGGCGGCAAAAGATAAATCAGTGGACGCGGCTTTTAACGGTGCCGATGGCGGCAGTGCAGGCGTTTGGCTTTATCAATATTTTGACCCGGCAAAGCGACGCGGCCGGAGGGGTGTCTTTAGCATTTTCTCCCTGGGGGATGTTTGTGGCGGTGGTGACAGTGACGGCGGGAACATTATTTTTGATGTGGCTGGGGGAATTAATTACGGAACAGGGAATTGGCAATGGCATTTCATTGATTATTTTTGTGGGTATTATTGCCCGGCTGCCGCAGATTATTATTCAGGCTTATGCCACCTGGACACCGGACCTGCTGTTGACATACGGATCGTTTTTGGTTGTATCGGTGGTGGTGATAGCGGGAGTGGTGATGGTGGCCGAAGGACAGCGATCGATTCCGGTGAGTTATGCTAAGCGAATCAGAGGGAATCGGATGCTGGGCGGAGCATCGACACATTTGCCTCTGCGGGTTAATCAGGCCGGAGTGATTCCGATCATCTTTGCTTTGTCGGTGATGTTGTTTCCGGGGATAATCGCCAACTTTTTTTTGGCGGTGGATAATGAAGCGGTGCGGAATGGAGCGGCCTGGGTGGTTGATCTATTTCAGGATCAATGGTTTTATGGCATCACCTATTTCGTGTTAGTGGTGGCGTTTACTTATTTCTATACGTCGGTAACATTTGATCCGTATAATATCGCGGAGAATTTACAGAAGCAGGGGGGCTTTATTCCGGGCATTAGGCCGGGCCGGCGGACGGCGCAATTTTTAAAGTATGTGATTAATCGGATAACTTTGACGGGAGCGATGTTTCTGGGAATAATCGCGGTTCTGCCGCTGGTCATGCAAGGTATATTAGGGGTGACTACGTTGACGATTGGGGGCACGGCGCTATTGATTGTAGTATCGGTAGTGTTAGAGACAATGAAGCAATTTGAATCGCATTTGACGATGCGGGAGTATGAGGGATTCTTGCGTTAATTTTTAATTTACAATTTATAATTTTTAATCACTGTGCGCAGTACTAGCGCTGAGGCGCGTCGCAATTTACAATTTATAATTTTCAAACACGACGATTATGTCTGATTTAGCAAAGGTAATTTATGTGATGGGGGCGCCGGGGGCGGGCAAAGGCACGCAGGCAGAGATGCTGGCGAAAAAAATCAGCTATGATCGTTTCAGCACCGGTGACGCTTTTCGAGAAGTATCCAGACAAGATACAAGGTTAGGGCGGAGAGTTAAAGAAATTATTGATAATGGTTTTTTGGCTCCACCGGAAATGGCGGCGGAGATAGTGATTGAAGCGGTGAAGAAGCGGGCGGAAGCGGGCGAAGGAATTATTTTTGATGGAACTCCGCGGACAGTTAAGGAGAGTGCTATAGTGGACGAGTTTTTTGAACAGCAGGGATATAGAGAACCGCTGGTGTTTTATTTAGAAGTGGATAGGGAAGAAATGATAAAACGAAATTCCAGACGGAAGTTTTGTTTAGGGGGGGCGGAGGATTTTCCGGTAGCAGATGAGGCAGATCAGCGGAAATGTGATGAATTAGGGGGCATGGTGGGAGTAAGGCCGGATGATGAGCCGGAAAAATTCAGCACCAGATGGAGTGAATTTATGGAGCAGACATATCCGGTAGTAGAGAAATATCGATTACAGGGAGTGGTGAGCGAGATTGACGGGATGCCGGAAATACCGGAGGTTCATCGGGCAATAATGAAAGCCATAGACTCTTATTGAGTATTAAATCCAAATGTCAAAATCCAAATGTCAAATCAAATCCAAAATCTAAATGACTAAATGGTTCGATGATTAGGTTAAAGTCTGAAGAGGATATAAAAAGATTGGCGGAAGGGGGACGGGTTCTGGCTGGGATTTTGGATAGGCTGGGTGAAAGGGCAGTGGTGGGAGTGGTGCCGGAGGATTTGGATGTTATAGCCAGAGATTTGATTGATCAGGCGGATTGTAAGCCGGCTTTTTTGAATTACGCGCCCAAGGGGCAAGAACCATATCCGGCGGCTTTATGCGTGTCGGTAAATGAAGCGGTGGTGCATGGTCTGCCGTCGTCGGTGCCTTTTCAGAGTGGGGACGTGGTGGGGTTGGATCTGGGTTTGGTTTATGAGAATAAATATTATCTGGATAGCGCCAGGACAGTGGGAGTGGGCGAAGTATCAGCCATGGATGTTAGATTGATGGAAGTGACCGGTGAGGCTTTGCGGCTGGGGATTGAGGCGGCGCAGGTGGGATCAAGGGTGGGGGATATCGGATCGGCGATCCAGAAATATGTGGAGGCAGAGGGATTTAACGTGGTGCGGCAACTGGTGGGGCACGGGGTGGGATTTGATGTGCATGAACAGCCGCAAGTGCCAAATTTTGGGAAAGCGGGCCGGGGAGAGAAGTTGGAGGAAGGTTTAGTGATCGCGATTGAGCCGATGGTGACGACGGGGGACGCGGGAGTGGTGACGGGGAGTGATGGATGGACGGTGAATATCGCGGCTGGCGGCACAGCGGCTCATGAGGAACACACGGTGGCAGTGACTGCCGAGGGTCCGCGGGTGCTGACACAAGCTTTGAGGTAGAAGCCTCCACACATTTAGCTAAGTCGACAGCTAACTCACCGCGAGCTAACCTCGCTAAAGCGAGGTGGATCTCGCGGATCGTTTACGCGATGTCGACTTAGTTAAGTCACCATCCCAAAATAACTTAATCATCTCTCGCCCACTATGCACCAATCTACAACTTTTCCTCAATCAATAAACGCTCACTGTAGCTATACTACAGCTCACATTTATTTTAATCGAAAAAGCTGTGTCTTGGCACATATTGAACGAGATGTGACCAAGTTATTTTGGGATGGTGACTAAATGTGTGAAGGCTTCTGAAACGCAGGTGCTATGAATTACGTAATAATTTTACGTCATCGTGAGCCCCGCCTGGGGCGGGACGCGGCGATTGCCTGGTTAAACTTTGAGATGATTTTTTGTGAGCAGCTGTGGCGCAGTCGATAGAGTATGAGTTTTTTGAGGGAAGGAAAAGGAAAATTTCGTTACGGCAATAGGTTATTTAATGGGCTTTAAGCTATTATTGTTTTAGATTACCTATGATAACCTATGAAGATATTGACTTTATTTTATCGTCCTGTTAAGGTTTGGTAATAGTAATATGCGAAAGGATTTACAGGAAAAACTCAAGAGAATGCCGAAATTGTTGTCAATCGGGCAGGTTGCCGAGATTTTCTCTATTCATCAAGATACCCTTCGTAATTGGGAGAAAGAGGGTATTTTAGTGCCCCTGCGAGTTGGTAAGCGCAAAGATCGTAAATATCGACCCGAGGATGTGGGGGTAATCATGGATAAAATGGGCAGTAAGCTGACTCTTCCTCAGTTGGAACAATTTTTGTGGAAGAGCGCTGATATTCTTCGGGGTAAGATTGACAGCTCTGATTATAAGAAATATATATTTGGTCTGCTATTTTATAAGCGTATTAGCGATGTGTGGGATGAGGAATACGCGCAGGTTATGGTTGAGTATAAAGATGAGACTATTGCTCGTGCCGATTATAATCATCGTTTTCAGGTACCGAAGGAGAGTCGGTGGTCGGTTATTGAAAATCGAGCGGAGAATATTGGACATAAGCTTAATGAGGTTTTTGATAAACTGACTAACGCGAACAGTCCCAAGCTAGATAAAATATTCGATGACCTGGATTTTGCCAATAAGGACAAATTTCCCAACGAAACGATTCAACGACTCATCAATCATTTTTCGCAATACAACTTTGGCGATACATATATTAGTTCAGATATTCTAGGCGACGCATATGAATACTTAATCAAGCAATTCGCGGCGGACGCCGGGAAAAAGGGTGGAGATTTTTTTACGCCTCGTGAGGTCGAGCGGGTTATTATCCAAATTCTTAAACCTCATAAGAAAGATCATATATATGATCCAACCGCCGGCTCCGGTGGTTTTCTACTTGAGGCGTTTCATTATTTGAAAGGAAGAGAGGATGAAAAAGTGGCGCGCACTCTTTATCTGCATGGTCAAGAGATAAATATTGGCACATTTGCTATTGCCAAGATCAATATGTTTTTGCATGGACTGGACAGCGCTGATATTCGACGAGGTGATACGTTGGCTAATCCGCGATTTCTTGATTCTAATGGCAGTCTCAACACTTTCGATATCTGTGTAGCTAACTTTCCTTACGCCATCAAAGAGTGGGAGTACGAAATTTTTAAAACAAATAAATATGGTCGGATAGACGGGTATGAGATGCCGCCTAAAAAGAACGCTGACTACGCGTTTATTTTACATATCCTCAAATCCATGAACGCTAATGGGCGGGCCGGAGTGGTTGTGCCTCATGGGGTTCTTTTTAAGAGTGATGTTTCCAGTCGTATCCGGAAGCAAATTTTAGAAAATGATCTTATTGAGGCGGTTATCGCCATGCCGGCAAAACTTTTTTATGGGGTGGGTATTCCGGTAGCTATAATAATCTTCAGCAAAAATAAGCCGGATAACCATAAGAAAAAAGTTTTGATTATTGACGCCGAGAAAGATTTTTCCAAAGGGAAAAACCAAAACAGTTTACGCCATCAGGATATTCAGAAGATAGTCAGAGCGTATGACAATTATAAAGATGTTGAAGGATATGCGCGCGTGGTCAGCCTGAAAGAGATTGAGGAAAATGAGTTTAATCTCAATGTGCGACGCTATGTGGATAATACCGAGAATGAAGAAGAAATAGATGTGGCCGCAGTATGGAAAGAGTTAAAACTAATAGAGAAAGAAAGACAATCCATCGGAAAGAAGGTAACGGGGTTTATTAAGGATTTAAAATATCCAGTATGAAGGATTTCTTTTTCTCTCCCGCAAAGCAGGGGCGGGCCCGAAGGCACTTTGTACTGTGAATGTATTATAAACAGCAACTTATGCCAAGTCTAAAGGAAATACCTATTAAATTCACAAAGGTTCAATATAGAGATCTCGTTATGCTGGCTGCTTTGGGCAATAGCGTGATGGGAATTTTGGGTGATGTGATGGAGGATAAGGAGTATAAGAAGACGTCTAACAGGTTTGAGGAGCTTGAGTCGTATTTACTTGAACTAGCCGAGCAGTTTGACAGCCTCGATCTGGTTGAGCCGTTTATGGGCAAAACTGTTATGGATCAAGACTATTATGAAGGGGAAGTTCGTAAGTTTATAGAAGAGTATGAAAATTACGTTTTCTGGCATGACTTAGAAGTGCGTATGGGCAAGCGTGATTTTGAGCGGACTAAGACAAAAGAAGAGGAAGAGTATATGGAAAAAGAAGACGGTTGGTATCCGGAAAGAGTACACAAGTTATATGAAAAATACCGCCAGGAATTTGAGGCGCATGGTATTGA
>QIFI01000020.1 GCA_003229735.1 Candidatus Anderseniibacteriota bacterium
TCATCATCCGCCCCGGCCGTCAACCGGAAAATCCCACCGACTTTGCCGACACTATCCTGGCCGACTCCGTTACCACCCAGGACATCCAGGCCATTCGACGACCGGCCAATGTTCCCGGCCTGCTCTCGGTTGATCCGGCCGTTTTAATCTCCGGTGAACTCACCTATCTGGACAACATCTACCGCCCCATGATTCTGGGCTGGACCTCGAGTGCCATGGCCGATAGTTTTGGCGTCACTCCCGCTAATGGATCAGATTTCACCGAGGATGATATCCGCCAGAGAGCCAAAGTCGCTATCATCGGCGCTAAAGTCAAAACCGAATTATTTGGCGACTCGGATGCCATTGGTCGTTCCGTAAAACTCCGCGGCCAAAATTTGCGCGTGATTGGCGAATATGGTTCACAAGGACAAATCTCTTCTTTTAATGTAGACGAATTGGTTATTATTCCTTACACCACTGCCCAAAAAGACTTGCTCGGCATAAATTATTTTCATGAAGTATTCGTCAGAGCCGCGCCTGATGCCGACCCGGAAACAGTTGCCGACGACATCCGCGCTACTCTGCGGGAAATGCATGATATCACCGACCCCAAAAAAGATGATTTTTTCGTCTTAACCCAACAAAATATCATTGACACTCTAAGCACCGTCACCACCACCTTAACCGTCTTCCTGGTTTCTATCGCTTCCATCTCCCTGATTGTCGGCGGCGTCGGCATTATGAATATCATGCTGGTATCCGTCACCGAACGTACTCATGAAATAGGCCTGCGCAAAGCCGTCGGCGCCACCAACCGCGACATCATGCGGCAGTTCCTGGCCGAAGCAATTATATTAACTGTCGGCGGCGGCATCATCGGCACTATCCTGGCCTTGTCTCTGGGATTCACTATTGCCATCGTGATTCGCACCCAATTCAACCTGCCTTGGCCCATCCAACTCCCCCTTGGTGCCATCATCCTCGGTGTCGGCGTCTCCACCGCCATCGGCCTCCTGTTTGGCATCTACCCCGCCCGCCAGGCCGCCCTCAAAGATCCCATTGAGTCCCTGCGCTACGAATAATCTCCAGCATAACAAATAAACCATCTAGTTTATATGTCAAGATTGACCTATCCTCTCCTTTTCCCTACTGTACAGTGTTATGATTGCTATACCTCAATCGACACATAATTCTCGAGGTCTCGATATAAATCAGGGCTTAACACCCCATCTTATTGCCTAATACTTAATGTTTTTTTACGCTTATTTTCTATGATTTTTCTTAACATTCTATTGCTCATCTTCGGAGTCGCTTTATCCATAGCCATCCTTATCCAAAGCCGCTCGGCTGGTATGTCCGGTGCCTTTGGCGGCAGTGCTGAAGGTTTTCACATCAGACGCGGCAGCGAAAAAACTATATTTCGAGCCACCGTCATTCTATCCATTCTTTTTCTTGTCACCGCCCTGGCTCACTTATTCATTAGATAACCGCGCCTCATCCCCCACCAACTCAAACATATGTCATCCCCGCCTCCCAATTCTCCTTCTAGCTCCAAAGGAAGCGCCCTGCTAAAATCTCATCGCATCATCCCTCGCCTGCCTCTTATAATAGCCTTCATATATTTACTGGTGGGAGGCATTTTTCTACTTAATCGCGCTGACGCCCAGGCCCGCGACACCATCCGCAAACATCATCTCCAGGATATTGAGGACGCTATTTATTTTGCCCGCGGTCTCCATGGCACCTACCCTCCCTATGATCAACCTGCCTGGTGCGGCCGCCTGCAGGATGAATCTTCAGCCCTTGTCCGACAACAAATTGAATCTGCCCTGCGGGAACAAAACGACAAATATGCCAATCCGGATAAACCTTTTGCCATTGACCCGGATCCCAATCAAATCGCCAATGGCCGGGGTTATTTCTATTGGAAGCGCAGTCCTGCCTCTTTCGAATTATTCAGTCAATTAGAAGCCGATCCCCAGCAAATTAGAGATATGTCGGATTGTTCTAACCCCGCCCCCGACACCTATAATTACAGTCTGACTTCGATATGGAGAGAACCATAATCGACAAATCAATACTTCCTCATCCCCGCCGGTTCCTGCCCTTATGGGCCCAATCTTTTTACACCTCCATGACTAAAATGGAAAAGCTGACCATCAGCCTCCTGGTATTACTGCTCATTACTTCCGCCACCGTCAGTATTGTCAATATCATCAGAAAAAATACCCATCTCATTCCCGAACCCGGCGGTGTATATAACGAAGCCGCCGTCGGCCAGCCCCGATATATCAATCCGGTTCTGGCCGGTGCCAATGATTTAGACCTGGATATCACCCGCCTCATCTACACCGGCTTATTCCGCTTCAATGGCAACCTGGACATCGAAAATGATTTGGCCACGGACGTCCAGATCTCCGAGGATAATAAAACTTATACTATTTCTCTCCGCCGCGACGTCCTCTGGCACGACGGTGAATCGTTCAATGCTGATGACGTCATCTTCACTATCCGCAGCATCCAAACCCCCGACTATAATTCCCCTCTGGCCACCTCTTTTGCCAGTGTCGCCGTTAATAAAATCGATGACTACACCGTCGAATTCATCTTGGCTGAACCTTATGCCCCTTTCCTCACCAGTCTCACTGCCGGCATCGTCCCCGAACACGTTTGGTCGCAAGTCGAACCCCAAAATGCCGCCTTAGCCGAACAAATTCTGAAGCCCATCGGCACCGGCCCCTTCCAGTTCTCCGAAATAACCACCCGCCGTAAAACCGGAGATATCACCAATTTTCAACTTGTCCGCAACGACAACTATTATGGCCCCGCCCCTTATCTCGACGCCATCAACCTGTCTTTCTACGCTACCTACGATGAAGCCCTGCAAGCCCTGGCCGCCAACAAAGTAAATGGTATTGGCTTCCTGCCTTTCCAGTTCCTGGCTCAAGCCGCCGACCAGCGGGGCACCGAAGTTCACCGCTTATTATTGCCTCAATACTTCGCCGTCTTTTTCAACAGCAACAAAAATGAAGTCTTAAAAGATGCTGGTGTCAGAGCCGCCTTGGCCCTGGCCACCGATCGTCAGGAAATCGTCAATAAAGCCCTGAATGGCGAAGGTGAAACCATGTATCTGGCCATCCCGCCCGGCCCCTTAAGCCGCTATGAAGAATTTGACCCGCCCACCCTAAACTTGAAATCAGCCCGGCAAAATCTGGATGAAGGCGGTTGGAAAGTCGGTGAAGATGGGATCAGAACCAAAGACGACGTCAGATTATCCATTAAATTGACCAGTACTGATTGGCCCGAATATGTTACCACCGCCCAAATCCTTAAAGAGCAATGGCAAAAAATTGGTGTCGAAGTAAATCTGGAGCACCTCGGCACCGGCACCATCCAGCAAACCGTCCTCCAGCCTCGCGATTATGAAGCCCTGCTGTTCAGCGAAATTCTCCTGGCCGACCCCGACCCCTATCCCTTCTGGCACTCCACTCAAGCTCGCAGTCCTGGCCTCAACTTATCCATGTTTGATAATCAGGAAGTCGACAAACTCCTGGAAACCGCCCGTAAAGAACCCAATTTCGATAAGCGGGCTGAAATGTACCGTGATTTTCAAAACAAAATTATCGAGCTCAATCCCGCCATTATCCTCTATCGCCCTTATTATCTTTTTGTCACCTCCGGTGTTCGCGGTATCAATGCCGACCAGGCCTCCATCCCCGCCGGCCGGTTCAACAATGTCGAACAATGGCACATCAACACCAAACGAGTCAGAAATGACTAGCATAATTCCGATACTATACTTATCCTAAATACTACTGCGGTTTCACTACTTATTAATTCATAATCGAAATCACTATGAATAACATGCGCCAGGTTATCCTTAGTCAACATCAGCAGATTCCTCATTCTCTCGAGGTTAATAAAAATGTAACTATAGACTGCGACTGCGACAGCATCATTCTGGCCGGCATGGGCGGCTCTGGTCATCCCGGCGACCTGCTTAATGCTCTGGGCGTAACTACCAAGCCCCTTTTTGTTCATCGCAATTACGATCTGCCTCTGGATTACCTGGCCCGCATGGGCTTAACCAGACCTCTTATTGTCGCCAGCTCTTATTCCGGCAACACCGAGGAATCCCTGACCGCCTACCATCAAGCCCATGCTAAAGGATTACCCATTCTGGCCAGCGCTTCCGGCGGCCAGCTCGAACAACTCGCCATCAAAGATGGTCACCCCTTCTGCCGTATCGACTTTACTGATATGCAGCCTCGTCACACTCTATTTGCCGCTTTTACCGGCATCTACACCGCTTTAAAAAACAGCGGTCTGGCAGCTGACATCGACGATGAACTATTGCGCGCGACGAGTGTCCTGAAAAAAGTCACCCCTGATTTAGAAGCACCAGGCCAAATCCTGGCCGCCAAAATCAAAGGCAAAGTTCCTGTCTATTACTCGTCCGACAACTTGGGCTTCGCCACCAAAAACCTCAAAATCCAGACCAATGAAAACGCCAAATACCCCGGCTTCTGGAATACCTTCCCCGAACTAAACCACAATGAGCTGGTTGGCTTCAGTAAACTCAAAGAATCAGACAATCCTAATCAATTCTTTGTTCTCATTATGCGCGATCCCGATGACCATCCCCGCGTTCAAGCCCGTATCGACGTCACTACCGATCTCTACCGTGAGTGGGGGGTAGAAGTTGAACATTTCGAAGTTAAAGGAGACACCTTACTAACCAAAACCTTCTATGCTGTCACCTTCGGCCTCTGGCTCACTAAATCCCTGGCTGAATCCATGAATATCGACCCCATACCGGTAGACGGAGTAGAAGGATTCAAGTCCCAACTCATTAAAATCGCCGGAGATATATAAAAAAACACTTTCTAAACTTTGGAAGTTGAACTTCCAAAGTTTTGAAATATCACTCACTAATCACCTGACCTTTCTTTCCAACATCGGAAAGTGTCTTTAATCTTTAATAACCTCTCCCCCCGAGGGAAAAAGCTGGGTGAGAAATACTCATTATCCGTTCCCCTCTCCCCACCGGGGAGAGGGTTAGGGTGAGGGATAATTTTAGCCCTATTAACCATTATCCCAACCTTCCCCATATCCAGGAAAAAAGATATTAACTGAGTTTTTTAAACCCATTCAATCTACTAACTTTTTTTATATTGTACACCATCTGATCACTTGATATTATCTAATCAGTTGCGCCCTTTAGTATCGCTCTTTCCAAATTTAAGGAGAAGTCATGAATTCTAAACATTCCCCAAAAAATGTCATAGACCAATATGGCAACCTTTGGCTATCTGATAAACCATGCCGTTCAAACATGACAGCCGAAGAATTCAATACCAGACTTGCGGGTTACCCAACCATTGTCGTACATACAAAAACAGATGAAGTTTTTGCCGCCGGCCAGAATGAACAATCTTTGGAAAAAAGCTTCGTGGACCTCGGAATCAATCCGACATCTTTTCAGTTAGAGCCGGGACCGCTAAATAACCTTGATCTCTCTTTCGCAAAAAGTTAGCGTGTCCGCGACTTACCTATCTCGAACTCTTATGTTCGAGATTTTTTATTAATTATTTGATGTTAATATTCAACACCGCAAACCCAATCAACCCGCCCAAGCATAAAGCTAAGACGGGCTTTTTTCTAGTCACCACCTATAGTCCGACTAAAGCATTTCTAAGTTTTGGCAGATCATTCTCATAAGTATCCCAAACAATATCATGATCAATACTGAAGTATTCATGTATTAAACGATTTCGGATTCCACTCATTTCATACCACGGCATATCCGAATGTTCTTCTTTAAATTCATCACTGACGCTGTTAGCTGCCTCACCAATAATCATTAATTCCCTTATCACGGCACTGTAGGTTTTCTTGTCCTTCACAAAATCCTCACGCGAGCTGTCTCCAATGAACTCGAAAATGTTTTCTACCGATTGACGAATATCATCAATATATAAACCGTCATCCCTCTTGCTCATACAAAGTTTCTGCTTCACTAAAAACTCTATCTCGAATGTAATCTTTCAGCCCTCTGAATGTTACTACATCGACATCTTTATTAAGTTCTTCTCGAAAAACTCTTTCAATATTAATCAACTCAAAAAGACCCATGGCAGAATTCTCCGCCAGGTCAATTATCAAATCAACATCACTATCAGACCGGGCATCACCATGCAAATGAGAACCAAACAGCCGCACCTTGGAAATTTTTTCCGGATGGGGCATTTTTTTCATAGCTCGACAAACACCTAACTTTATATCATCTCTACTCATGTTTTTACTATACGAGTGAAAAATTATCTTGTCGAATTGTACCGGGTTACCAAAGACTCGCCCGCTACATCAACGGGCGCCCGCCGACATAGCGGGCGAACTCATACTATAATTGTGCCGAGAGCGGGACTTGAACCCGCAAGCCCTTACGAGCACTACGTCCTGAACGTAGCGTGTTTACCAGTTTCACCACCTCGGCATTGATTAATTATGCTCAAAGAATTCTAAATTTTCAAATACTCTCTCTCTGGGAAAAGTTCACCTTTGCCCTAATATATGTATAAGGAATATAATATGCATATGCATATGGAAGCACTATTTATTCTAAGCTTGGCTGTCCTGCTATTTCTCATTTATCGAATCAACTCCAAAGTTGACCACCTGGAGCAAATTATCAAATCCGGATCAGCAGCAAGCCCTCAAACTTCGACTCAATCTAACCCAACTGCCACGCCCCAGCCCACAACTCCCCCGCCGCCCGTTTCCATTCCCCGGTCCAGTGAACCCGCCGCTATAAATAAATTATTCGCCTGGATTAAAGATGACTGGCTGCTCAAACTAGGCGCCCTACTGCTTCTCATAGCTTTCGGTTGGTTTGCTACCTACGCCTTCCTCAACAACTGGATCGGCCCTCTGGGCCGCATAGCTCTCGGCATCATTGCCGGCATTTCTATTCTAGCCCTCGGCTGGTGGCGAATAAGAAAATATGTACATCAAGGCGCTATTTTCACTGTCCTGGGATCAACTGTTATCTTGCTCACTATCTTCGCGGCTCGAGAAATCTATGATTTCTTTAACCCCGCCACTGCTCTCTCTGTCATGTTCATCAGCACCGCCCTGGTCGCCCTTATTAGTGTAAAATATCGCGTCATCTCTCTGGCCATATCCAGCATCGTCCTGGCCGGCATTGCTCCCCTGCTAACCAATTCCCCCGACCCCAACTATATAGCTCTCTTTTCCTACTTAATGATTATCGTCCTGGGCACTATCTGGATTACCACCATCACTAAATGGCGCGAGCTGACTGCTGTCTCCCTGATCCTCATCGCGGTTTACAGCCTGCCTCACCTCCTATCCATGGTTAATACCGACCGTGATACTTTACTCCTCTTCACCTATGGCTTCGCCACCCTTTTCTTCCTGACCAACACTATTGGCATCCTCAAACACAAAAAAGAGGAAATCATTCCGGATCTATATACGGCCGCCGGCAATGGCCTACTGCTTCTGGCCTGGATTATCGTCGCCGCCCCCGACCAATGGACCAGCTTAATTATCGCCTTTTGGATGATTATATTCACCGTCGGCGCCTTCGTCATATTTAGAATCACCCGCCGCCGTGAGCCCTTCTACGTCTATGCCGGCATCGGAGTAGTCATGTTAGCCGCCGCCACCGCTGTTGAGCTGGGTGGAGCCGCTCTAACCATCGCCTACGCCATCGAATCAGGCTTAGTCTCCCTAATAGCCTACCTCATGATCCGCCGGGTCTCTCTAGCTGAACGCTTAAGCCTGCTGATGATCGGCCCCATTATTCTCTCGTTTGAAAATATCACGTCTAACAGCTGGCGCATCCCCTACCGCCATCGTGCCTTGGCATATACAGACAATTGGATGTCCCGCGTATTTCACCAGGACTTCTTTGTCCTCCTCATCCTGGCCGCCACCCTAATAGGCCTGGGGATTTACTATTGGCAGGAACATCGTCAAAAACCACAGCCAACCCGCAAACGCTTGCATATCATCCTCATCATTACCGGCTCCATATACATTCACCTCCTCATCTGGCTGTCCCTCCATGCCGCCTTAATTAACAATGATATCGCCACCATGATTTCACTCGTCATCTTCACCATCATCGGACTAGTCACTTACTTCCTCGGTCTGATGAAGAACATAAAACCCCTCCGCGTCTACGGTGGAATCGTCCTGGGCCTGGTCGTCGCCCGCTTATTACTCATCGATGTCTGGGACATGGATCTAATCCGCAAAATTATCACCTTCTTCTCCATCGGCGCCCTCCTGGCCGGCACTGCCTTCATCAGCAAAGCCAAATCGCTTCAACCGCCTTCATCTAAATCACCTTAAGAAAACCACATGCTTAAACCACAATTATTCAGCAGTTACTTTTTAACTCTAGTCTTAATCTTCATCCTGCTACCCACCACCATCCAGGCTACTGTCATTTATTCTCTCCCCGACCCCACCGCCTTCCGCTCATATAAAGACGTTGCCAATATCAATATTCCCGTTACTTCAGTTGTCGAACTGCCTCTCGACGACCTGGTCGTGGCCCGCTATCAGTTCGCTGTCCAGGACCTCACAGATGACAATCGTTTTATCCCCTACTATTTCAACAATAAATTAGATGCCATTCCTTTAACTGCTGAAACCGAGCCGTCCACCACCTCACCAAACAACCTGGTCGATCAAAACTCTCTTTCTTATACCGAATTCACTTTGACCAACCAGCAACCCAGCCAGACTAAAATTTCCCTATCCAGCTCTACCCCTATTCAATCTTCCGCCCTCACCCTCAATCTTTTCGATAATGTTGCCCTGCCCACCCATATCGCTATAACCGCCAACACCAGCCAGGGCCAGGAAATTATTGTAGCCAGAAAGAAACTGAAATCAACCATCGTCCGCTTTCCCGCCACTACCGCCGATCAATGGAATATAACCTTTACCTATTCTCAACCTCTCCGCCTAAATGAACTAACCCTTCAGCAAGATACTGCCACTAAGACCCGCAGCCGATCTATCCGCTGGCTGGCCGAACCAGGCCGCGAATATCGGGTTTACCTGGACCCGGATAAATCCGTGCCCGCCACTCGCGGTGAATCAGGCAACTTGACTCAAAATAAAGACATCGTCTCTCTCGCCTCCATCCCGGCCACTCCCAATGACCAGTACATCATCGCCGATAGCGACCAGGACGGCATCCCTAATATCACCGACAACTGTGTAAAAGTCCCCAACCAAGATCAGACTGACCTAAATCAGAATGATCGGGGAGACGTCTGCGACGATTTTGACCGCGACGGGATCCGAAACTTTGACGACAATTGCCCCGACCAACCCAACAAAAACCAAGCCGATGTTGACGCGGACAACATTGGCGACGCCTGCGATACCGAAGAAAATCGCCTGACCGAGAAATATTCCTGGGTGCCCTGGGTAGGCATCGGCTCGGCCACTGTCATACTAATTATCCTCTTCATCTTCACTGCTTACTCCATGAAAAAACGTCCACCGGATCAGCCCAATGAAACCCCGGACGAACCCCCGAAACCACCCGCGAACAATCCACCCGACCCACCCCAAACCACCCCTCCAGCCAATTCCGTTTGACAACCTAAACCGATTCTGCTATTCTGTATATAGATTCAATCACAATCGTCATAGACGAATAGAGCCTTTATAGGATTTATCGCTTGTCACGATTGGCTGAACCGAGCATTTCAATTATCTCCGCCAGTCAATATTCCTGTCACATCAGGTGTTTTGCTAGAATCCATGCCTATATAGCGCCAAATTCAAGTATCCGGATACCTCTAATGTCACAGCGACACTTAATTTAATTTAATTAACAATTCATAACCAATGACAAAATCCAATTCAGAAACCGGCGGACCTGCTGTACCTCCGCCCCCGCCCGTGCGTTCCGCGCCGGCCAAGAAAATCCTAAAAAAAATCAAAACATCCCAGCCCGCCCGGCCCAAACCAGCCGCTCCAGCGAACGCTCCTAAACGAAGATCAAATAAACGGCCATCCGGCGGTCGCCGGCCAGGTCCTGCTCGCGGCCGAAGCCGGGGTCTCCATTTCGGGCCGCCGCGCAGTAAAGACTTACCCGACATCAAGCAACCTCCCCGCAACCCCGATGCCATGTATGTCTTGCCTTTAGGCGGTCTCGAAGAAATCGGCCGCAACTCCGCCGCCGTGGAATACAAAAACGATATTGTCATCATCGATCTCGGCCTCATGTTTCCCAATGAAAACATGTACGGTATCGACTACGTAATTCCGGACATTTCCCCCCTCTATGGTAAAGAAAAAAATATCAAGGGAGTAATTATCACTCACGCTCACTACGATCACTTCGGTGGTGTACCTCATCTATTGCCTAAATTGGGCAATCCCCCCGTCTTTGGCTCTGAATTCACTATGAAGCTGGTGGAAAAAAGACAGACCGATTTTCCCCAATATGCCAAACCCAAAGTCAATGTCATTAAAGCTAAAGAGAAATTTAAACTTGGCGCCTTCACCATTGAAACTTTTCACGTCAATCATTCCGTACCTAACGCCTTTGGTGTTGTAGTCAGCTGTGAAGCTGGATCCATTGCTTTCACCGGTGACTTTAAATTTGACACCAGTCCCGTTAATGACCAGCCGGCCGACGAACAGCATATGACCGCCCTGGGTGAAGCCGGTATCGATGTCCTATACGCTGATTCCACCGGTGCCGAACGGGAAGGTCACTCCCTTTCCGAATCCACCGTGGAGTCAAACCTGGATGAAATATTCAAATCTAACCCCAAACAACGTATCATTGCCGCCACTTTTTCTTCCATGATTGACCGCTTACAGCAATTCATTTCAGTAGCCGAAAAACATGGGCGCAAAGTTGCTATTGATGGCTATTCCATGAAAACCAATGTAGAAATAGCCCGAGAAATTGGCTTTATGAATGTCAAAAAAGGCACCATCATTTCCGCCGAAGCGTCCAATAAACTTCCTCCCGGTAAAGTAGCCATACTGTGCACCGGAGCTCAAGGTGAAGATAATGCCGTACTCATGCGAATTGTCAACAAAGAACATCGCTCTCTGGAACTGCAAGCCGGTGATATTGTCATCTTTTCATCTTCGGTCATCCCCGGCAATGAAGCCTCCGTACAATTAGTCAAAGATCAAATTTATAAACAAGGAGCAGAAGTCATCCACTATAAAATGATGGATATTCATTCCGGCGGCCACGGCCACCGCGACGACTTGCTTCACATGATCCATTTGATGAAGCCAAAATTTCTGGTCCCCGCCCACGGCTACTTTTCCCACCGCGCCGAGCATGCCAAACTGGCTGTCACGGATGGCATGAGCCGCGACCGCATCCTGCTTCCCGCCAATGGCGAGGTTATTGAAATTACTCCGCAAAAAGTCAGACTTAATGGCGAAAAGTACGACATCAAGTTCATTTTCGTTGATGGTCTGGGTGTCGGAGATGTCGGCAATGTGGTCTTGCGAGACCGTCAGATGCTGGCCTCCGATGGTATGGTGATAATCATCGCTATGGTTGACGGCCGCAGCGGCAAAGTTATCGGCGAACCGGATCTAATTTCCCGCGGCTTTATCTATATGAAAGAGCATCAACAGCTGATCCACGACACCCGCAAAAAGATCAAAGACATCATTCAAAAACAAGCCGGCGTTAAACACGGCGGTGAACCCAATTGGTCCCACCTCAAATCCGGCATCCGTGACGGCATCGGCCAATTCCTGTTCCAGAAAACGGAGCGTAGGCCCATGGTACTGCCGGTCATTGTCGAAGTATAAACTACATGAACGGTAAAAAACTGGTCATCTTCGACTTTGATGGTGTCATTGCCGACAGTTTTGAAGCCGTATATACCATCAGCCAACTTGAATCACCTGAAATCACCCGGGAACAATACATCGCAAAATTCGAAGGCAACATTAACCAGACCCACCCCATTACTCAAGGTAAAAAAACCTTTGATTTCTTCTCTCATTGGGAACCAGTCGTTAATCAACAAACCGTGTTCAATCACATGCCTCAAGCTATCAGTAAAATTGCCAAACAATATGACCTGGCCATCGTCTCTTCAACCACCACCGAACCCATTAGAAAGTTCTTGAACGCTCATAAACTCCAATCCTACTTTGATCACATACTCGGAAACGACGTTGATCACAGCAAGATAGTAAAAATAAATATGCTGCTTGAAAAAACCAAAGCCGAACCAACAGCAACCATCATGATCACCGACACCCTTGGCGATCTCAATGAAGCCCGGGCAACTGGCATTTATACTATCGCCGTCACCTGGGGCTTCCACCCT